>DASZFH010000329.1:0-2946 GCA_035939985.1 Candidatus Dormiibacterota bacterium | reverse complement strand
CACCCTGGTAACCCCTCGCGAGCGCCGCGACTTCCAGATGATTGAGCGCGGCATCAACCGCCGCCTGCAGATGCTGCGGCTACCGACCGACGCCGACATGATCAGCCGCAGGCAGAACGCCTTCCGCGATCAGATCGTGGAGACGATCGAAGCTGGAGGCCTGGAATCTTTCCAGTCCTTGGTAAGTGAGTTGGGTCAAGCCCACGATCTATCCCTGATTGCTGCGGCTGCTTTCAAGATGGCCAGCAAAGGTCGGCCCAGTGCCCCGGCACCGGCCAGGCCAGAGCAAGCCATGGAGGAGCGAACGACGCCCGATCCCAGACCCTGGAAGCGATCCGAGCGAGAGAGCCCCGCTCCGCGACCGGCTGTCCGACCCAGCGTGCACCCCCGACCGATCTTCCTGGAAGCGGCCGGAGCCAGCACCCGGTTGATGCTCCGCGTCGGCAAAAAGCACGGCGTGCGGCCCGCCGACCTGGTCGGCGCCATCGCCAACGAGGCAGGATTGCCGTCCAGTTCCATCGGAGAGATCAGCCTCTTTGACACCTTCTCGTTTGTGGATGTTCCCCAGAGTGACGCCGGTCATGTCGAGGCGATGCTGAACAAGACCTTCATCCGCGGGCATGCACCCAAGGCAGTGGTGGCAAAACCGTCCAGCTACGGCGAGAAGCCCGGGTTTGTACCCAAGGCGGGTTATGTGCCCAAGACCGGCTTCACCGCCAAGCCTGGTTTCGGGCCGAAGCGACCGTCCTTCCGGGACCGCCGACCCAAGTAACCCTCGTAGGGTGACCTCCGTTCCAGAGCTCCAACGTGAGCTCCGGCAGTGCCAACGTTGCCTTACCGACGGAACCCTCTCGGCCGTAGCGCCTGTGGTAGCAGGGCCGGCTGGAGCGCGCTTCCTGCTTGTCGGCCAGGCGCCAGGCCCGGTCGAGATCAACACGCGTTTGCCATTCAGCGGCCGGGCCGGCCGAGAACTGGCGCGGTGGATGATCCGAGCTGGGTTCAAGGACGAGGCTGACTTCCGGGCCAGGATCTACCTGTCGGCGATGGCCCGTTGCTTCCCCGGACGGAACGCCGCCGATAGCGGCGACCTCCCGCCTTCGCGGGCTCAACGCCGGAACTGCCTTCCCTGGCTGGCGGCCGAACTCGAGCTATTGCGCCCCAAGGTGGTTATCACGGTGGGAAAGATGGCCACCGACCACTTCCTGGGCCCGGGACCGCTGGGGGACCGAGTGGGTCAGCTCTACTCGGCCAACCCCAGTGTCCTCCCCCTTCCCCACCCTTCGGGTCAGAACCGTTGGCTGAACGTCCAGGAAAATCGGGACCGGCTGGCCCTGGCACTGAATTTGCTCAGTGAACTGCGGGTATTCGTTCGGTAGAGGCGGCCCAACCTCCGCCGCCCAGGCAACCTGTATGTTGGAGCCACGTTGGAACGGACTCCTGACCAAACTGAACAGCTAAGTCCAGACGGGAACTATCGCTGGGATGGAACCCGATGGCAACCCGTGGCGTCGACACCGAGTAACGACCTAAGCCCGGACGGGAACTATCGCTGGAACGGCAGCTCCTGGCGGCCGGTTATTGAATCCGTGGTGGCAACGCCTTCGCCTCCGCGCTTGCAGCCACACCTGGTGTTGGTGGGACTGGGAGTTGCCACGGTGGCCCTCATGGCCGGGCTCACCATCTCAGGGCACGATTGGGCCGATATGGCCTTACGACCCGGCGTCGCAGCGATAGTGGTTGCTGGCTGCGCGGCCACTGCCTGGCTGGTGCGCTGGAGTATGGGAGCCCAAGTTCCGACCGGAAGTATCCTTCGCCCGCTGGCGATCACTTTGATCGGGGTCTTGGCCTTGGGTGGCTCCACCGCCGTGATCGCTCAACCCCGCATCCATCAAGCTCAGGGCAACTTCCTGGAGGGACAGGGGCATTGGGCAGGGGCCATCTCCGAGTACGGCGCGGGTAACGGACAAACAACCAACGACCAGGAGCTGGCCAGAACCTACAACTCCTGGGGTCAGGCGTTGGCACAGAAAGGCAATTTTGAGGACGCGATCACAAAGTTTCACCTCGTGTACCAGTACCCCAACGCCACAGGCGAGGTTTCCAAGGCCGAGATGGGCGAAATCTCGGCGCAGTTCATGCTGGCCCAGCAGGATCTGGCCGCCGAATCCTTTCCCGACGCCACCGCTCGGCTGGCTCAGATCAAAGCCCTCTCTTACTGTCTGAGTGACTGCAGTCACCAGGTCGATGTGCTCTCAGCCCAGGCCTATTTCGACGAAGCTGAGTCAGCACTTGCGGGGAAGAACTACGTCGACGCCGTCACTAACTTCGACATTGTGTTGAACAAATATTCAGGGTCAGCCCAAGCGCCAAGAGTTCACAATGACTTGGCCCAGGCGTTGCTGAACCTAGGCCAAAGTGTGCGGGCAACCTCATGCTCCGGTGCCCTCACTTATTACCAGCGTCTTGCCAAAGAATTTGGAGATACACCTCCGGGGCAGCAGGCCAAGTCGGATCTCTCCGCGCCCCAGGACGTCAAAGGCCATATCTCGAACTCGGATTCCACCCATCCTCTGTCCCTGGTCGCTTTGGCACAAGGATTGAGCGGGAACATGACCAGCGCGCAAGTCCTGCCGGCTTGGAACGCGGCCAGGATCAAGACATCCATTTTGGAATCTGGTGACTTCGTATTCAAACAGGTCCCGCAGGGAACCTACGACCTGATGTGGTTCGGCACCAATGGGTCCGAGATCTATGGTGCTTTCACCTTTGACCTGAACTCCAAGATTCCATTCAACGTGGCTTCAGTTGGCCCTCTCTGTCCAGTCGATCTGGGGAGGCCACGTCCTGTCAAGTGGTGTATGAGCAACCACCGAGTCACCCATGCCTTCAGCTCGCCTCGGGGAGTGCCGGCGTCACCTCCTCGTCGCTGACGGATATGGCTTGGAC
>DASZFH010000328.1:0-3669 GCA_035939985.1 Candidatus Dormiibacterota bacterium | reverse complement strand
CCCGCAGCAATCGGCGCTCTGGTCGTCGCAACACTCCTTGTCCTCGCTCACTGGTCATCACCTCCTTGTCTCAGGTTCCTCGACCTAAAGCCTAGCAGAATCCATCGACAGATGTCGATGGGTTTGATAGAATCCCTGGGTGGCTGCGACCGAGTTACCCGTCCTTCAACGCCAGCGCGGCGTCTGCTGCCAGCTCGACTCGGTGCTTTCCCCCGAACATGCGGAAACGGCGGCGACGCTCCTCAAGGTCCTTGCCGACCCCACACGCCTCAGCATCCTGGCCACATTGCGCGCCGCCCCCGGCCCGGTCTGCATCTGCGACTTCACCGCTGCTTATCAACTCGGCCAGCCAACCATCTCCCATCACATGGCCAAGCTCAAATCGGCCGGCCTGGTCGTTTCCGAGAAGCGAGGAATTTGGATCTACTACCGCCTCGTCGGAAAGCTGCCTCCACCCATCGCCAGCCTTTTGGAGGCTGCATTGGGGTGCATTCCACGTTCGAGCGGGGTGGACGGGAACTTCCGAAATGCTTGACCGGATTGCGATCACCCCGCCGGCAGCCCCACCAATCGCTGTTTGAACCGATCGGGTGGTATGGCGACCACGCGATGCTCGTCCTCCCAGACCAGCCGCCAACCCTCCTCATGGATCATTCGGTGGTGACGGCGGCAGGTCAGCACCAGATTGCTCAGTTTGGTCTCGCCACCCTGGGCCCAGTGCTGGATGTGATGGCAATCGGTCCAGTTGGCCGGGCGGTCGCAACCTGGAAAGCGACAACCGCCGTCGCGAGCGACCAAAGCCTTGCGAAGCCGAGTGGGCACCACCCGGCCGGCTCGGCCCACGTCCAGGGGTTGGCCACTGCCGTCGAGCACCACCATCGTCACGATCGCATCGCAACCGATGCGACGCACGGTCTCGCCTGGGACAGGAACACCGCTGTTCAAATCCCCACCAGGGTTGCCGGGGACACCAGCCAGCGTCTCGCGGGTGGTGGTGATGGTCAGGTGGGGCCGTTCCCCGCCAACCTCAGGCAGCTTGCCCGAGTCCAACCCTCTGCGCGCCAGTTCAACCAACGCGTCGGCGCGGCGCTGGCTGGGGTTCCGCTTTTCGTCTGGTAGCGGTGGGTTGAGTGCGTTGAGCGCCGTCCGTAATGCCACCCCACCCTCAGCGTCGAGCATTCCTTCCAGGAACACCGCGCCATCCGAAGCCTCGCTGAGGTTGAGATAGCGATGGTCGAAGCGTCGGTTGGCGTCGCCCAGCGAACCATCGGGGTCGGCGCAGTGGCGCAGGTGCCGTGTGACCAGGGAGACTGCTTGGGGTCCAACTTGTGAGCTGCCGGTAGGAGGATGGGTTCCGCCTCCCGAACGGCCTCGACCCCGATTTGCCCCGCAGTGCGGGTGATGTGGGCCGCGTGCTGATAACCGATCGAGCCCTCAGATAGAGCGGCATCGGTTTGGGGGAGGTCGCCCAATACCCTGGCCATGCCCACCCGCTCGGCGGCGGAGTTGGGGGACAGGTGGCACCGCCAGCGCAGCCAGGCCACTGGGGAATAGGCGCCATCGGCGGCGTAGGCCTGTGACTTATCGAAGCGGCGCAGCGCGTGAGCGAAGACGGCCTCAAGGCGATCCTGGGCTCGCCGCAGTTCGATCAGTTCCTCGCCGAGGGCTGCGGGGTTCAGCCGCGAAAGTCCCTGATCCAACGCACCGATGGCGCTGTGGAGGGGAGTGGCAAGGCTATCACCCAGAGCCGAACGCATGTTCGTATTATACCGGAATCCGATCTCTACTGGGTGTCCTTGAAACTGTTAAGTTTCCGAGATGCACCACTCCTTTTGGTCAGAAGCAACCCTGCGCCCATGCGGCCGGACTCCAAGGTCCACTTGTCCCCACACCACTTAGCTTCAATCCTTGAGCGGGGAGCGCAGCGTCTTGATCAGACCTAAGCCTGTGAAGTGCAGAACCACCAAAGTTCCGAACGGCGCCGTCCCCAGTTTTACAAACAGAGCGATCACCGCCCCCACGACCACAACGATCGTGCCTATGTAGAACGCCACAAAAACATTGCGAACTCTCCTCGTGATCGCCTGCCGACTGTGGAGCCACACCGAACCAATACTAGTACTCCAGGCCCGAGGCACTCCAGATTACAACCCCTCAGGAGGTAGTTGCACCCGCAGCCTGCCTACCATGGGTGGGTTACGGGTAAGCCTTCGGTAAACCCAAGCGTGTACCCACCGATGTATTGCCAGGGATTGGGACATCGGGCGGACTGAATGCGATCCAGGAAGCTAATCAAGAAGCCCCTCTCAGGCGCTAGCGCGCCAGCTCCCCCGCCCGGGGGGAGCCGCCTCCTCCGAGAGCTGCGATGCGACTCCAAACGACCTTGGACAGCTCCAGGCTGTCGGCCCCTTTTGGTTGCCCTATCCTGAGAGTGATGAATCAAATCGGCCCCGAAGAAACTCCGGTCTCCTGGCGGGCGGTCACCGCTCACTGCCCGGTCATCGCCAGCGATGGCACTGAGGTCGGACACGTCCAGGACGTCGCGGCCCTTCCCGAGGAGGACATCTTCCACGGGATCGTCTTCAAGCACCATCTTCTCGGCAAATCGGTCCTAGCTCCCCAAAGCGACATTCAGACGATTACGGACAGGGCTGTCTACCTATCGACATATGCGGCGGCGGCCGGCCTGTACGAGCCCTTCCACGAGGAGCAGATCGAACGCCTGGGAGTCGTCGGTCACTTTCTCTGGAAACACATGGGATGGAAAGACTCCAAGGAGTAGCCCGAGCCTCGGCATCTCGACCTTCGGTTTGAGTAGCAATCGTCATCGAATGCGCAGCAGCGATTTCATGGATTCGTCACCTGGTCGGCCTTTAATCGTCTTGTCGGACAAGTCCGCAAGCGGTTGGAGGATCGAAGATCGTGGTGTTCAAACCAACCCCATTTGCGGAGGTCACCACTGAAGTTCCCCGTCGACTGGGGACAGGCCACCCATACGCCAGGTCGTCCTGCAGAGAACGCGCCGCGGGCTAAGCCAGGCCCGTAACCTCCCTCGGTAGTCCCTTCTGTGGGTCGCCTGGAAATTCAGGCGCCAATCTGTCCAATCGACTCATCTGGAGGGAAAAACATGAGGGCTGTCCCCAAACACGTCGCGATCGTGCTCGGCTTGGCACTTGCCACAACTCTGAGCGCGACGGTTACGCCGGTACTGGCGGAGGACCAAGAGCTCGGATTCAACCACCCGGGCAACATCCTGATCAGCGACCAGTTCAACAACCGGGTCATCGAGATCGACCAGCACCACAGGATCGTCTGGCAGTTCGGGGACGGGTCCAGCACCGCCGGTCCCACCTCTGTGGTCGGTGTCAACGACGCCCAGCGAGTCGGCTCCCTAACTTTGGTGGCCGGGACCGGCGCCCCACCAGGATCGGAGCCGGCATGCGCGACTGGGTGCGCCGACAATCGGGTAATGCTGGTGAATGAGCACGGCCATATCGTCTGGCAGTACGGGGAGGCAGGAGTCACCGGATCTGGCCCGGACCAGCTCAACACACCGGTCCAGAACACCTGGCTGCCCGATTCCCACGTCCTGATCACCGACCAGGGCAACGCCCGAATCATCGAGGTCAACATGGCCAAAGAGATCGTCTGGCAATACGGACAGACGGG
>DASZFH010000327.1:0-5239 GCA_035939985.1 Candidatus Dormiibacterota bacterium | reverse complement strand
CGAAGGTGGGCGCCTGGCGAGTGATGTCCCCCGTGGTCATGTAGGACAGAAGGTGTGGTTGGCGAGTTCCTGAGCCCCTTGCTGCGCCGGGCCAAGTCCTTGCTTGCCAAGCAGGGGATCTTCCCTGATCGCGATGTCATGACCGCTGTCACCCGTAATGCGCTGAGGTATTTGATCCTGACCGCCGTCCGCAGTTGGCGACGTAACCTCGGCACCGGGCTGCCCGCGCTGGTCTCAACCTCCCTCCTGCTGCTTCTGCTTGGGGTGGCGGGGGTGCTTGGGACTTCGTTGAACGCCCTTGAGCAGACCGAGGCCCGCCAGGCCGCGGTGCTTCACGCCTATCTCCGTGACGATGCCAATCCCGCCGATGTCACCTCGCTCCAGACCCAGTTGAATGCCGATCCTCGTGTCGCATCGGTCTTGTATGTGAGCAAAGTGGCTGCCCTGCTGCGAGCCCAGAGGCGCCCTGGCCTGGGCGAGCTTGGTGGTACGGACTCGAACCCGTTTCCCGCCAGCTTCGATATCCAGGTTCGCCAGTTGAGTGATGTCAGCCGAGTCGACCTGGAAGTTCGGCGGTCGCCCACTCTCGACCCGGTAATTCCAACTTCATATGACGCCGGGGCGTATCGGATGGTTCAGGCATTGCTCGTGGGGGTAGCGATCGGGGCCGTCGCGGTCGGGTGCCTGCTCTCACTGGTCGCCATCACGGTGACGGCAAACAGCATCCGGGCCGCCATCGGGGCTCGGCGCGATGAACTCCGGATCATGCAGTTGGTGGGTGCGTCGCGGTGGATGGTACGGGGGCCGTTCCTGATCGAAGGCGCCCTCACTGGCGTCATCGCGGGGGTGGCTGCGGGCGCGATCACCATCGGGCTCTGCGCTGTTGCCCTTCGGGCGGGATCGGCCGGATTCAATGCGTTGTTACCCGGGGTTACCACGACCTCGGTCGGTTGGGTGGGGCTGGGGTTAGTGGCGATGGGAGTCGGCCTGGGGTCGGGCTCGTCCATGGTTAGCCTCCACCAGCACCTGCGGGTATGAAACGGCTCCTCGCCGCTCTGACGGCGGCGATCGCCCTGGCCTGCGGACCTTTTGCCCCGGCGCGAGGGGTGCTTGCCGACCAGGCCTCAGATCAGCTGGCCACCGCTCAGGCCGAGCAGAAGCTGATCGACCTGGTCCGCGCCAAGCTTGGCAACGACTTGGCTGACGCGCTGGCAGCTCAGGGAGAGTTGGACACCTCCCTGCAACAAAACCGTGAACAGCAGCAAAAGGTGGCCGACCAAATCTCCGCGAGCGATGCCAAGATCCTGGGTCTGGACAGCGACATCTCGCACCTGGAGGCAGCGGTGGCGACTACCCAAGCCACGATCGACGAGGAGAACCGTCAACTCACACTGGTAGCTCGGGTGCTCTATGCCCAGCCCGACTCAACCCTCGTGGTGATGGCCGAATCAGATGGGCTGGGAGACTTCCTGACCCGACTGGCGGATCTTCGTTCCGCGGCTGAGCGAGCGCGTGCACTCAAGGAAAGCCTGAACCGGGACGAACAGCGGTTGCGTGACGAGCGGGCTAAGACCGGTTCCGACCGTGCCCAGGAGGTGACGGTCCGTTCAAGTCTGCAGACCGATCAGGCCTCTCTCCAAGACCTGCAGGCGAAGCAGGAGCGCTCCAAGAACGATCTCGCCGCAAAGATCGACCAGACCAAGGCCGAGGTCGACGCGGCGGCCCAGCAATCCGCCCAGCTCGCTTCCCAGATAACCGACTTATTGGTCCAACAGCAGGATGAGATCATTGCCGCCGCGATGCAACAGGTCTGGCATCAAGTCAAGTTGCAGAGCGGCAAGGTGACTGATGGGAGCTTAAACGTGAGCCAGGGCCACTCGCAGGACACTCGCCTGATCTGGCCCGAGAAGAACGCGGTCGTGACCCAGGGATTTGGCCCAAGTTCACTGAAATTGGAGCCACCCTTCGAGGGCTTCCCCCATTTTCATTCGGGGGTCGACATGGCCCTCCCTCTGGGCACTCCCGTGGTTGCCGCCGACGATGGGGTGGTCCTCCTGGTGGGCCAGGACCCTCTCGGTTATGGAACTTACATCGTGCTCGGTCACCGGGATGGATTGACAACGTTGTATGGCCACCTGTCGGCCGCTGAAGTCAAGGCTATGGACCAAGTTATACAGGGCCAACCGATCGGGCTTGAGGGCTCCACCGGGAACAGTACCGGTCCTCATCTGCATTTTGAGTTGCGAGTGGGGGGCGATCCGGTCGACCCAGCCTTGTATCTACCTCCACCCTATGTTGCCGCGCCGGGCTGAGCCGCACCTCGATCTCAATCCTGCGGCGGTGGTGGCTCAGAAGGCTTGGGTGGCCAAGTCGGTTCGGGTGGCCAATTGGGCTCACTGGGCCAGGCCGGTCCGGAAGCCGGCCCCGGGGGGCTTGGTTCTGGCGCGGGAGGCACAATCGCGGGAGGGCTTGGCGGGCTGGGTGAGTCGGCCATGCTTGGAGGCCGAGGTGGGGTCCATGCGGCCGGCCCGGCGGTCCGGGAGGCATGAGAGGCGTATTTGGTCCCTGGGCGTGGTCGTGGCTTGCGCCTGGAATTGATGGTGTAGGCAACCGCCCCAGCGATTCCGAGGATCAAGAGGAGCGGGAAGAAGACGAATGGCGGTCGGGTCAGGAAGCTCAATCCAGGGCCTCCATCCCCTGACCCCGCCTGAATGGTTACTCCAGGTGGGATTCCGGTATCGGTGGGGGAGGGGGAGACTTCGAGGCTCTGGCTGACCGTGGGGCTCGGTTGCGGCGACTGGAGCAAGAAGTTGACATGGGCGTTCTGAACCTCTTTGGCATAGATCGTGTGGCTCCCAGGGGAGTCCGCGGGAAGCGTGACCGACGCACTGAAGGTACCGGTCGCGTCAGCGGTCTCGACACCGAGCGATTTGTCGCTTAGGTTGTCCCAGAGTAGGGTCACCGACTCATTCGGCAGGAATCGGCTGCCGGTGACCTGGATGGTTGACCCGCTGACCCCTTCCAGCGGGCTGACGTCGAGTTGGGCGTTGATCGGGGTGGGCGTCGGACTAGGCGTTGGGGACGGCGATGGGGTTGGCGTCGGCGTCGGAACCGGGGATGCCGTTGGCGTAGGCGGTGAAGCGCTCGGGTACCCGTATATGGGTGATGTGGACGGAGTGGTGGACCCGGTGCTCGGAGTCGGGGACGCGGCAGCAACATGAGCCGTCAACAGGGTGCCCAAAACCCCACCTACCAGGAGGGCGCGCAGTATCCGCATGAACCGCGAGGATCGTAACAGTTGAAGGATCAGGTCTGCTTTGGAGTGTTGCTCAAACGGGTGGCCAGGGGACGGACCAGCCCGAGGTTGGCGCCGGAAACCTCCAGTCTGGTGCCAAGGCCCGTTCGAAACGACCGAGGAGGGCCTCGATTTCCTCCTTACTCAGGAAGTCGGAGAGTTCAATCTCGGACCTCCGAAGTTGGCGCGCGACTCGTGCCATATCATCGCGTGCCGTATCCGGCAGCGCCTGTCCGGAGAACTCCCAAATCACCGTCCGTAACTTCGGTTCGACATGAAAGGTCAGTCCGTGGTCTATCAACCAGCAATTCCCCTGGGCATCAGTAAGGCAGTGCCCCGCTTTACGATCGGCATTGTTGATCAGAAAGTCAAATGCGGCGACCGTGCTCCATGTCTGCGGCTCGGGATCGATCAGATTGAAGTAATGAGTGTCGGGATCGGCATCGATCAAAAGCTGCAGGGCCCCAACCCCATGCGGGCCTTGGGGGCGAGCCACCGTCGGGGGAACCAACGGCCAGCCCAAAGCCCGCGAGAGCCGGTAGGCTGCGACTTCACGTTTGTACAGGGACCCGGTGGGGAAGTCCCAGAGCGGGGACTCGCCCGACGCCGGCTTGTAGACCGCGAGAAAGGGATCAGGGGACGCTCCACTGGCTCGGACCAGGAAAGTCCCGTTTGACGACCCCATCAGGAGGCCGAGCATTTGAAGGTCGGGAGAATTGAGCAAGGCCGCTTCGGCGGCTTCGAAGTCGAGCCGGGTTCGCTGGTCGGGCCGCGGGGCCTCAGAATATGGGTCGGGCACCGTTCGAAGCCGGGCAGGGGTGGCCGGCGGGATCCATCGCAAACCCACATCGGACACAGATCGGCCGGCCCGCGGCCAGGGTTTGCTCCGCTTGCCGGACAAACGCCCGGATCGGGTCGACGCCGACCCAAAACCTGACCGTACTGCGCGCCTCGTCGTCGCCGGTTTCTCGGATGACAATCACGAATTGCTGCTTGGCTTCGTGATAGCCCACCCCGACCTCGGCCGCCGACCAACGGGCCTCAAGCGGCAGGCGCGGAGAGATCGGCGCATGAAGTGGGGGTTGTCCGAGATCGTGAGCATCCAGGAGTTGGCGAATTCGCAGCATCAGCGATTGAATATGGAATTTCTCGCAGGCGACCGTGAACAGGTCCTCGCCAGAGCGGGCCTGGATAAAGAATTGGCGAGCGCCAGGGGTCCCCTTTGTCGCCACCGTAACCGCCCCTACCGAGCCGAACTCGAACTCTCTGCTGCTCATGGCCTCTCTGCCTTAGAACCCGACGCCTCATAACCGGATCCACCGATCCACAACGACGCCTTTGCGCCCAGGCACCCAAATCTAGCGCTTCCGCCTCGCCGATCCTCGGTCAAACACGCGCGGTGTCAGTCAACCTGGATCCAGATTCAATCGAGGCTACCTTGCGGCAGGATGAGAGTTCGAGATTCGATACAGCCGGTGATCATCTGGCGGTTGATGAGACAAAAGTCAGGAGCCAGGTCCGGGGCGTCGAGATTACCCCACCCGGGATTGACTGCGATTCGGGCGTGGGTTATGGCCAAGAACCGAGAGTTGGCATCGTGGAGGAATCCGGTGGTCGTTGACCGGACGGGGATTCTCAGGAAGCCTGTCAGTTGGAGGCCCGTGCAGATCAGCTTGACTCGAACGTCCCGGCCGGCGGCCATTAGGTCCGGATTGCTGGTCGGATCGGATTCCTCGTGTGGGATCAAGATCACGATTCGGTCTCGGTTGAGGCTGACGTTCTCGACAGCCTCCCAGACCGAGCCCGGCCGGCCTCCCAGCATTCGGATCGACGCGTCATCCATGTCGAGCATCGGTTCAGGTAAATTGGCATGGTCAGAGAACCGTCGCGAGTGGCGAAGGACTACCTTGCCCGCGACCTCCAAGAAGGACCCACCGACGTCGG
>DASZFH010000326.1:0-10295 GCA_035939985.1 Candidatus Dormiibacterota bacterium | reverse complement strand
GGTCAGGTTGTACTTGAATCCAGGGGCGACCGTATCGTATGGGGTGAAACCCGCGCTGGAGTAACGAGCCCAGGCATCCTTCGAAATGCCATGGAGTCTGAGCATTCGAACTCGGTCCGCGACCTCCGGATCTTCTGTCGTTAGCATGCCGCCCTCACCGGTGGTTAGGTTCTTCGTCGCATAGAAGCTGAAGGCGGTGAAATGGCTGATACTCCCGATCTTGCGCCCATTCCAAGCAGCCTCTACAGCATGGGCGGCGTCTTCAATCACGGTGAGGCCATGTTCCGAGGCGATCCGTCCGATCCTGTCCATATCACATGGGCGACCCTCCATATGGACAGGCAGGATTGCCTTTGTCTGGCTGGTTATGGCCAATTCCACCAAGCCGGGATCCATGTTATGTGTGATGGGGTCCACGTCCACAAACACCGGACGAGCCCCAACCAACTCGATCGCGTTGACGGTGGCAGAGAAGGTCAGGGGAGTCGTGATCACCTCATCCCCTGGCCCGATCTGCGACGCGACCAGCGCAAGATGGAGAGCCGCGGTGCAGGAGGAGAGGGATACAGCGTTCGCCGCGCCCACATAGCGGGCGAAGGACTCCTCGAAGCGAACGCATTTGGGCCCGAACCCGATCCAACCGGACCGCAGGGTGTCCACCACCTCCGCAATCTCCTCCTCACCGATCAAGGGCGAACCGAAGGTCAGGAAGTCCCTCCGGACAGGGACTCCGCCAGCCACCGCGGGAAGCACCTGAGCAACCCTCATCGGGAACCTGTCTCCGAAGGCGCCGACCGATTTGTTAAGTAGCCCCCCAGGCGAGCTCGTAAGGGCGGTACTAGAGACAGGAGGGGATACGCCCATCGTGTTAACGGTCCCAATCTGCGGGCAAGCGGCGGCAACAGGGTCATGGCCTCCAGTTCGAGTCCGTAGCCCGGGAACAAGCCGGCGATCTCCGACTTAGTCCAACCTCGAACCTGTGAATTGGTAGGGTTTGGATACCTGCTGTCACACCACAAGACAACGCCTTCCGGCTTAAGTAGGACTGTCAGTCTTTTGGCAACGGAGCGGGCATCATCAATGTCGAGAACCGACCCGAAAAGAGTGACGCAGGCAATCAGGTCGAAGCTCCCGGGACTTAAATCCAGCTCTGCGATGTCCCCGCAGATAAACCTCGCACCGGGGCAGGCTACGGTGGCAGCCTGAATCCGATCGGGCAGAAGGTCGATTCCGACGATATTCTCCGGCTTAGCCCCGAGCGTAGTCAGCCGCAGGGCGAATTCTCCCCGCCCACAACCGGCGTCAAGAATTCGAGCGACTCCCAGATCAAGCCCGGATCTCATAAGCCATCGGCCAACGGCCCTATCCAACTCGGCGGCCATCATGCGGTTTCCGGCATTGGTCGGTAACCTCTTGTGGCGCTCGGTTTCGGTTTCGTCATAACCTCGGTACGCCGCCCGAATCCGGTCCACCTCGGCGTTACGCAAGTGCGACCGCCAGCGGGCCTTCGACAGCTCTGCACAGGATTGATCGATAGCCTTCAGTCTGCCGGTCCCGGCTCATTCGCTCGGCGATATAGCTGCGGCCAGCCGCGCCCAAACTCTGGCTCAAAACGGGGTCTGCACGCAGAACCTGAATCGCGCCTGCCAATTCTTCCGGCCTCCCCGGCGGGATCGCCAACCCGGCCCCCGCTTGGGACAAGATGTCAACTGACTCGCCCTCGGCCGCCAAAATCACTGGACGCCCCGCAGCCATCACTTCGAAGAGCTTTGACGGCAGCCCCATGCGACCCAGAAATCCGATCGGGCGCAGGCTGACCAGGCAGGCTTGAGCGGCACCATAGAGGCTTGGCATGACCTCGTGGCGGACCGGGTCGATAAAGATCACATTGGTCAGTCGAAGCCGAGCCGCTGCAGCAACGAGACCCGGTTTCTCTGACCCGTCCCCGACCATCAGGAAAGCAATTTCTGGATCGGCACGCAGGAGGTCCGCTGCCCCCAGGACAACCTCCAAACCTTGACCCAAGCCGTGGGTCCCAGCGTACATAACCACAAATCTGCCTTCAAGTTGTGTTCTCAGAGTGGGTGTCAGTCCGTCGCAAGCCTCTGGTCGAGTGAAGATCTCAGTGTTGGCGCCGTAGTGCCAGAGTTCGATTCGTTCCGGCGCCATACCGATCTCAGCCAGCGCTTCCCCTATACCCCTTGTGAATGGGACAATCATCCCCGCCCGACGACAGACAAAATCCCGAAGTCGCCTGGTGAGCGAGATCGCTACCGGGTTGGTCAGTGCGCCAAAAGCGACGGCTTGCTCCGGAATCAAATCGCCGGCATTTATGACGTACGGAATCCGCCATCGCCTGGCCAGTAGATAGGCGGTAAAGCACAGGAAGATCGGGTGCATGTCGACTGCAATCACATCCGGTCGAGCGGGCAATTTGCGAGCAGCAACAACCGCACTGAATGCGAACGAGACGTGATTGAGTATTCGTTTAGCAAAGCCGCGATTGGGGGCCGCGTACAGCCAACTCCGAACTACGGGAATACCTTCAATCGTCTCCCGAGTCAGCCACTTGCCTCGATATTCCCGAGCGATCACCCCCGTCGGATAGTTCGGGAAACTGGTCAGAACCATGACCTCATCTCCCCCCGAGATCAGGCCTCGGGCGGTCTCCAGAATCCTGGTTTGAGGAGCCCCGACCTCCGGTGGGAAAAAGTGAGTGAGGAAGAGAATCCTCATCGAACCCCCTCTTCCGCGAGAGACAGGCTGATATCGACCAGCCTCCGAGCTGCTCCTCCTGAAAATGGGCTGGTCCATCCCAGGCCCGCCGCGAGCGCCGCTCCAATGTGGTGGACGATGGCGTTCGGTTCGCAGTCGCAAAGACGATTGGCGCCAATCTCCACGGTGCAGGTCCACTCCGTACTGGGCCGAATCGTGACGCAGGGCACCCCTAGGATGCAGGCCTCCTGCTGGACACCCCCCGAGTCGGTCGCCACCACCGCTGCTTCGGCTAAGAGAGACAGGAAGTCGAGGTAACCCAAAGGATCGATCGCCTCGATTCCCTCGAATTCAATCCCAAATTCACTCAGACGCTTTCGGGTTCGGGGATGAACCGGCATCACCACGGGCAAACCTGTCTCCACTCGGGCCGTCGCAAGGCCCTGAATAAGAGAAGCAAGCACTAAAGGATCATCGACATTCTCCTGGCGATGGGCGGTTGCAAGCAAATAGCCCTTCAACCGCAGACCCAGATGGCTTAGGATCCGGCCCTTGTTGCGTGCAAGAGTGAGGTTCTCGTGCACCGCATCCGCGATGGTGGTCCCGACCACGTGGATCTGACCCCTTACCCGCTCATCACGGAGTGTTTGTGCCGCCGCGTCGTCGTTTACGAACAGATGCTCCGAGATGTGATCGATCATCACCCGGTTGTGCTCCTCGGGCATCCGCCAGTCATAACTTCGCATCCCGGCTTCTACGTGACCGATGGGAACGTGGAGCTTGCGCGCCGCGAGCGCCCCCGCAAGGTGCGTGTTGCAATCCCCACCGACGAGGAGCAGGCTTGGTCTTCGGCGCAACAGGATCTTTTCGATACCGACCAACATCGCAGCCGTCTGCTCGCCGTGGTTCGTAGCGCCACCAAGATCCAGGCGATGGTCTGGCGATCGCAGTTCGAGATCCTGAAAGAAGACGGAATCCATCTCTGGCGAATAGTGTTGGCCGGAGTGAATCACTTCATAGGGAACCGCCCGCCGATCAAGCTCTCGAAAAAGAGGTGAGAACTTCACGATCCCGGGACGTGTTCCGGTAAGCAACATAAGAGAGGCAGCCCTGCCGTTATCGGTAACTCCGGGTTCCCGGACGAGTTGACTATTGAGCAACTGAAACCACGACGGCATCCTGAACCGCGGCTCCGATACGATCCAGAGCTGATGCCTCCAGCAAGGGGTGCACGGGAAGTGAGAGAACTTGCCGGGCCAATCGCTCACTGACCGGTAGGTCAGAGTCGACTGCAACATTGAATACGGGCTGCTGGTGCAACGGCTTGGGATAATGGACAGCCGACTCCACACCCGCCTCCGCCAGCCGAACCTGGAGCTCGTCTCGATCGATTCCCGCAAGTTCGGGGTCGACCTGAATCGTGTATTGGTGGTATGAGTGGACCACGTCGGGATCGACCGAAGGGATCTGTATCCCCGGCAACCCCGAGAGCAGTGTGTCCAGTCGCTCCGCATTGGCCTGCCGGGCAGCATTACCCCGCGGCAGGGCTACAAGTTGGAGAGTCCCGATGGCCGCCTGGATGTCGGTCATCCGGTAGTTGAGGCCGATCAGGGTGTGATGGTACTTCCCGGCCTGACCGTGACTTCGCAGAAGGCGCAGCCTGGCGGCCAAATCGCCATCGTCGGTCGTGATCATGCCCCCTTCTCCGGTTGTCATGTTTTTGGTGGAGTAAAGGGAGTAACAACTCACATCCTCGAAACTGCCCACGTCCCGCCCGCGGAAAAGAGTGCCGTGGGCCTGCGCACAATCCCACACGATGCGGAGTCCGAATTCATCCCCCAATTCCCGAATGCCATCGACGTCGGCTGCATGACCAAAAAGATGTACTGGTGCCACACCTCGTGTCTTCGAAGTGACCCGGCGTCGGGCGTCCGCGACGTCCAAATTCCCGGTTGCGGGCTCGACGTCGCAGAAAACCGGGCGACCACCTGCGAGAACCACCGAACTCGCGCTTGCGATGAAGGTGAAGGAAGGCACGAGGACCTCGTCGCCAGGTTGAATCAGTGCCATCCAGGCCAGGTGGAGGGCCGCGGTGCCGGAACTGACAACAACGGCATGTTCGGTACCGACCGCGGCAGCAAAAGCGCGTTCGAATTCAAGACACTTCTGGCCCTGGCGGAGCCCACCCGAGCGGAGTACCGAGACCGCGGCCTCGATCTCACTCGTCGACAGTTCGACACGGGCCATCGGAATCTTGGACTCAGACATTGACTGGAACCTCCAAAAGCGGATTCAAGAGCGCCAGCACATCGAGTGAGTCCCTCAGACCACTGACCGGTTCGACTTCCTGGCGCACAGCCCGGACGAAATAACCCAGTTCGGCTTCAAAGAGGTTCACGGGCGGGAATTGCTGGATGTTATTACCGAGGTTGAACACCCCCCGCGCTTCGGTGCAATAGACGATGGTGGGGAGGTGGGAGAGGATGCTTGCGAAGAGGCTGCCGTTGTCCCCATGCACCTCAACATAGTTCATGTAGGAGGGGGTGACCAGATCGCCCTGACAGATAACCTCCATGTCCGGATAGCCGATCTGGGTCAGGACATAGTCCTCGGCGGTAGCCTCGACCACTGCGCCGTCTATCTTCCGACGAGGAAGCAGAGTCTTACGGGCCAGGATCTCCATGCGCTCGGCAGGACCGAGCAGCCAACAGACCAGGTCCAGGAGGTGGACCATGATCTCCAATCCGGCCCCCCCTCCAGCGCCGGCATTATGCTTCCACGCACTGGTGGCCCCTCGGCCACCCAGGCGAAAGATCCCCATATGGGGCTTCCCAATGATTGCCTCTTGTAGGACCTGGCGGGCAAGTTGGAAGGCGGGGTGGAACCGATAAAGGTAACCAACCATGAGAACCCGACCGCTGCTCCGCTGCGCTGCCTGGATCATCGCCCCTTCTTCCAAGGTGGTGCAGAGTGGCTTTTCGCAGAAGACATGCTTGCCGCTCTCCAAAGCTGCGATAACCGCCGACGCATGGGCGGACGTGGGCACGCAGACATCGATTGCGTCAATATCTTTGGCGTCGAGCAGGTACTCGACGCCAGGACGGTGTTCGATCTCATGAGATGCTGCCATTAGCCGAGCGGCGTCGGGATTCTGATCCACGACAACCACCTCGATACCCAAGTGACGGTATGCGTCAACATGTCTGTGTGCGATTCGACCGCACCCGATAACCCCCACTTTCAACACTTAGATCCTCACCATTTAAGAGCTCGATTCTCCTCTCGCAGATGCTCCGGCAGGGGGACGGATCGAGCAGGGTTGCCAGCCGCCAGACTCCACGGCGCAACGTCCTTAGTCACCACCGCCCCCGCCCCAATAAAACTGCCTTGACCGATCTGAACTCCAGGCAGGATGACAGCCCGAGCCCCAACTGTGACGTCGTTTTCCAACACCGGCCCCTTGGGCTGATATCGGTATCGCTGCCGAAGGGGGTACCGATCGTTTGTCAGAACCGCCCCCGGCCCAATGAAGACCCGATCACCAATGGTGGTGTGAGTGGGAATATAGACGTGACTCTCGATCTTGACTTTGGACCCGATCCGGACCTCACCGTCGATGGTCGTACCCGTGCCCACAACAACGAAATCGCCGAGCCAGGTCGGATCCCGAATTAGTACGAAGTGGCCGGTCCGGAGATGGCTGCCGGCGACGACCCCAGCATGAATCACTGTGAAAGCGCGGATGATGGCATTGGAGCCGATGATCGTCGGCTGGCTGCCGGGCGCACCCGATATCCCGATCAGGGCCCTCGGGTCTACCACGCAGTTGTCACCGAACATCACGGGCAGAGCCACGTCCCCCACGCTTGTCAATTCGGACCCCCCACAGCCGTACGCATTGTGTTGAGCCGAATCATATTCGGCGCCAGGCCAAAGCAGGTCACCTTTTTACAATCCGCTTTCGATTTGGAAGGCTGAACTGGAAGCGCGCCCATCGAAGGGTCGGCAATGCGGCCCGGGCCAGACCGAGTCCCGCTAGCGCCAGCCGAGAATTGGTCTTACGCGCAAACGGCCGAATCACTAGGCGGCCGCCAAAACTGGCCTTGAACTGAGCCACGCCAGGGAGGCCGGCGCCGACCAAATCGTAGAGCTCGATACCCTGGGCAAGCGCCCGCTTAATCGCCCACCACTGAACCAGGTTGTTAGCGCAAAGGTGCTTCTGGGCTGGATCGGAAGCCCCGTCAAGGTAATAGAGCCGACCCCGGTGGACAAGGAACAACCCCGCTGCGACGGCCTGGCCCCGATGAGTCGCTAGGACCGTCCAGAGCTGCTCCGGACCATACCGGTCGCCGAGCGCCCGGTGGAATCGTTCGGGAATCGGTGGTGTTCGACCCTGCCTGGCAAACACTTGCTCGACCATGGACCGGAACTCCGGCCAGAACAGATCGGAGGCTACCAAAGCGACCTCCACTCCCGTACGCTCGGCCTTTCGGATCGCGGTTCGACAACGGGTGGCAAAACCGGCCCACAGATCATCCCGACTACGACCCTCGAGATCGAGGAGAAACGTGCGGGATTCCTCGATCGAATATCCTGCTCGGGCGAGGGCCTGGTCGTCGCCTGGTTGTCCCATGATCATCTCGGCCAGCGCAATCCCGTTCTGAATCTGGAAATCCTCGAATGCGGCCAGAACCGTCCCGATGGTGACCCCAGGAGTTAGCAGAGGTCCCATCTGGGGCGTGGCCACGTTGTAGAGCGGGGAGCCCGCGAACCGTATTGGGCCCAGACCTCGGGTCAAGATTGGGAGACCTGCGATCAGAATTCCATCTTCTTCGATTCCCAGCCGGACAACCCCGAGACCAAACGCCTCGGTCAGCAGAGCCAGCCAGGAGCTGGTGTGGAAGATCTCCCCCTGCTCGCTCACCTCCACCAGAGCATCCCAACGCCTGTCGTCGAGAATCGATGCAGGAGTCGTTCTTGCGGTTCTCCTGACCATCAGGGGCCGACGACGGCGGTTCGCGCCAGGCCGTGTGCAACGGGGAGGTGGATCCTACCGTTGGTCAGAGGTAGGTCCATGGCCGCCTCTCCGGATTGATGGATTCTGATTCCCGGGCGGGGCAGGTCGTCAGGCCAACGAGACATCATCACATCGACCGCCCAATGGCCGGGCTCCCCGGTGACCTCGAATTTCACGTCCCTGCGGCGGCGGTACCACCGACACGCGTCGTCCAGCCGGGCCAGCCAAGCACCTTTCTCAGAGGCCTTCTGGAGCATCCTCGAATAACTTGGTCCCCAGAACCTGGGAGGACCCAGGCTGTGATCGTGCCAACTCGCATTGAGGCAGCCCCCGAGGTGCTCGGCGGCGTCGAGGTAGGTGTCGATGATCTGATCGGCCTTGGCCTCGGAAAGACTCATGGCCGAAGGAGAGAAGAGACAACCGTCTTCGATGTTGACCGGGAATTCGAGTAGGTGGTCGCAATCGAGGGGCTGGAAAGGTTGCATGGTTCCGGATCGAAAGCCGACCATCCGGGGATGGGCGAAACTGCTGTCATAGTCGAATCCCGCCTGTTCCAATTTGGCAAAGCTGCCCATGTCGAGATAGAGAAAGTGCATTCGGACCCCGACCGGATCCCTTCCCGAAACAGCTGCGACCTGGTTCCTTTCCTCCACCCCGGCGGCAACGGAATGCCAGGAATCGATCCCGTGAAGGCCGATCTCGGCCCCTCTTTCCATCAAATCGGAAACGTCAGCTGAATGCTTGCTGAGGTCGTAAGCAGCGGCTCGACGACGATGGTTGGTCTGCTGCCGCAGGTCGAATCCCGGCCGGCCCCGAAAGGGAATGAAGAAATAGGTAGAGGCGGTCCTGAACTTATCTTCAAGATCCAAGTAGGCCTCGATCCGTTTCCAAGGGTCAGCGAACAGTCCAAGACGGATCAGCGGCGACTTGATGGCCAAGAGGCAAGCCTTCAAGGCCCGGGGAGTAGGCATGCGACCATCGAGCCAAGCCTGTAGTGGCCAGATCATGCTCTGCCAGATAAAGCTCAACCATCGCTCCCCAAACCCATGCTCGGCCAGCGACATCTGATCGATATCGTGGCTGAGGGTGAGCACGAACGGCAACTCCAGCGGATTGGGCAGGACTTCGAGCACGGGTCCGTTTCGGACCAGAGCGTCACGCAGAATTCCGACCAGGTGGGTCAGAGTTGGGGTATGGGAATCACCTTCGGATTGACCAGCACCAAGCATCCGCTCCAGTTCACCGAAGAGGTCGAACCCAAACCGTTGGATCCCATCGCGAGTGACACCCGTAGGCCCGGAGAGGCCCTCGAGGACGACCTCTCCGCCCCCAACACTGGACACCCCGCATCGAGCAGGGATCCAGTCCGCAGAATCGGGGATCTTGATGTTGCTTGATTGATTCTCGACGACACGAAATCCCATGGCTTCATCCATCGGCCGCTTGCGAACCCCAAAAATGATCACCCCGGGCAACCTCCAGATTTCCTCATTGGTGCCATCAGAGACGATGGAGTGGTATGGCCGGCCCGATTTGTAGGGCTGAGCCGGAACTTTGAGGAACTGGAACAGCTCCTCCGCCGCCCTCACACGCCGTGGTTCGACCGAGAACAAGATCATTTGCCGGCGTCTCCGACTCGGAACTTTAAGAAGCAGTCAACGCCAAACCCATGGTTCGGCAGACGAGTCCGGACCATTTCCTCCAACATGATGAAGCGACGCAACCAGCGATCCGGCGCCCACCCGATGGGGTGGAGCCCATACGAGTAGCCGCCGATCAGATGGGCCTCGGTAGCCAGAGCTGATCGATACCATCTCGGAGAGCGATAGGTCTCATTCACAACTCTGTCCTTGCCCCCGGCCCGTCTCACCAACTGAGATAGCCGGCGACTGAGACCGACAGGAGAGGCGGAATTCTTGACGTGGAGGATAATCCGCCCGCCCGGACGGGTCACCCGCAAGAGCTCGGCGAGGGCCTGGCTGGTCCCGCCATCATCGAGATACTGGAGCATGTTCAGGCACAGCGTGAGATCGAAGCTGCCATCCGCGAAGGGAAGGCGGGTCGCACTGGCCTGGACGAGCCCATTGGCAGCACCCGCCGGAAAACGTTGCAACATGCCGATCGATAGGTCGGCCCCGAACCGACTACCCGACCCCGGGAGGTTGCCAAGCAGCCGGCCATTTCCGCATCCCACGTCCACCAAGCGGAGATCGTTTACGGATCCGATAAATCCAAGGAGCTCAGAACGCCGACGCCTGAGTATTCGTAATGGCAATCGGCCGCTGGGCTCTCCGACAACCAGTTCGTCAGGATCATCCACGAAGTTAGCCCGGCGATCCCAGACCTGCCGCCAATAGCCTTGGTCCTCTCTGGTCTTCAGCTGCACAGGCTCTCCAACCGCCAAATGGCCCCTGACTCGTCATTTCCTGCGGCACGTATCCGCCATGGCCTGCTGGCCATCAAATCCGGCTCCACAGCCACTAACACCTCCCAACATAAAGGGAGCTGGATCTCATTTGAGCTAAAACGGGAAGGATCGCTTCTGCGGATGCGCTCATGTCCC
>DASZFH010000325.1:0-2787 GCA_035939985.1 Candidatus Dormiibacterota bacterium | reverse complement strand
AGTTGGCGTAGCCGGGCCGCACCTTGGCGGGCCCGGTGCCGAACAGCTTGGTGTAGAAGCTGATCGACTCGTCCAGGTAGTTGACGTGGAGATTAGGTACCGGAAGCCCAGACGAGGCGGCCCGGACTGCAGGCGGATCTTGAGCAGCGCGTCTCGGGGTCGCAAGGCGTGCATGCGGCGTCACACTTCGGGACTGCTGGCCGGGGGGCGTATCGCCCTCCTCATATGTGCTGGAACCAGGAGTCGTAGATGTGTCCGAGGCGGCGAATCATCTGGTCGTAGTGGAAGTCGTCGGAAGGAGCTGGAGCGGGAGCATCGCGAACGACTGTGATGTCACTACCGTCGTTTCGGCAGTGAACCATGACAATGCCGATGCTGTCGAACCCCTCCTGGGGCGGACCGGATCGTCGTGGGATTTCCGTTATCTTCTCCACTATGGAGGCAGCGCCATGCGGCTGCTTGAACCACATGATGTCTGGCTGCCGCCCCTCCAAGTTCACTTTGTTCCGATTGGGACTGATGAACTCGGGAGACACGTTGATCATCACCAGCGCGGCCGCGGCGGCCTGCCCCGACGCACCATGGATAGTGAGGTGGCTAGAGTTGAGCTCGTCGTATAGGCGTGGTCGGGAAGAGCTGAACTTCGTCATGCAGGCCTTTGCCTCAAGCGCCACGAGCACGTTGCCCACGGGGCCGCCCTTGGCGTTGGGCAGTTCGTCAAGGCGGGCAGCCTGTGCATCGGTCAGCACGACACCGTAGTGTTCGGCGAGGGACTTCAGCGTGTTGTCGCGGGTGATCGGGTTAGGCTCCTGGGTCCCTGGCCGGGCGATCACCAAGTCGAGATCCTTCTTTCGTCGCGTCTTGAAGTCGCGCATCGTATGGTTGACGCCGAAGATGACCTTCCCGTCGGCTACGTGGGTGCGCAGGAGTGCGCTCATACTGAGCAGGTCGAAGAAGGCTGCCCAGCACGCGACTTTGGAGTGGCGGTCACTTTGCGGGTGGTACTGCCACTGGTTGCCGAAGTTGCCGGGGATCCTCGCGGCGGTCATGCTCCGCGCCATGATTTCGGGTCCGTCCATCAGTAGCCGCTCACCCCGCTGATCGCCGTTCCATAGTTTTGAGGCGCTCTAGGAACCCGGTGAGCTCGATGTCCGGGGACTGGGCGTGAGGAACCACTTGGACATGCGGCTCGATCTCGTTGAGAAGCACGGATTGATGCCCGGCGTGATGTAGGCACAACTCGATGCCATCCATGCCAGCAAACACTCCAGCGACCCCTTGCCCATGTCCGGGCCATACGGTGACTCGGCGCGGGCGTGGAGCCCCAGGCCGGGTCACCGTTGTCACTCACATCCACCTCGTTGTGTTCGGCGGTGCCCTTGCCTTCCGCGGAGCGTCTATCCAGTTGCATATATTGCCAGTCGACGGACACGGTGGCGAGCATCGCGGGAGGTTGCATGGGCGAGAATCTGGAGATCGAACATATCGCCCGACGATAGCGCTGACGGTCCAATAGGCGGGTGAACGACCTTAGTGCCACGATGTCAGGGTGCAGTGGCTCGCACATGCTCGGCGATGTCGCGACGGAAACCGGGATACTGGCCCAGGTTGCCCTCCTGGAGCCTCCGCCAGAACCCGGCAGCAGCCCGATGGGACAACGGCCGCGTATCACGTATAGTCACGGTTTCTAGCAGGTGCCTGTAGGGATCGAGCCTGGGGAATTCGGACACGTCCACGGACCAGACCTTGCCGTTCTCGCCCCAAGCGGCATTAGGCCAGGCCGTCTCCTGAGACCAGAGACTGTGTGTAGCACAAAAGTCACCCGGGTTGGCCATCCGGGCCGCCGCCCAGGCCGCGACCCCTACCGTGACGGCGTTACCGACAAGCTTCCACCGCGGCCCGTTGCGCCCTTTCCCGTCGGCTGGCTCAGTCCATCCCCGTCTGAAACCCTGAAGGGCTTCGGCGTCCTCGATGGATGGGGTAACAAACTTACGGCCGATTTCGCTGTCGGGCATCCAGACAGCGGGAGGCGACGGGATGCCCACCGTTGATCCGCCCTTGAGAGTCGGTACGGCGTCCCTGGCCCAGCCCAGGCCGCCGCGGCCCTCAGTCCAGTAGAAGCCGAAGGCGTCTTCGCGGAGCTTTGCCTCATCAAGACCTCCGCTGTCGTCGGCGAAAAGCACTCCGCGGGGGTCTTCTTTGGGTGAGGCGGCAAGAACGACCCGCCGTCGTCTTTGGGGTACGCCGACGGATCTGGAATCGACCACCCGGTAAGCCCACCTGAATCCGAGATTATCCAGCTCGCTCACCAGATAGGCCATTGCCCTGCCCTTATCGAGCATCAGCATATTTGACACATTTTCTATGAGAAGCCAAGAAATTTCATGCCGCCGTCTGTTGGCATGATCCAGCATCTCAAATAGGTGAGTGATCAGGCCTGACTGCGGTCCTATGATGCCCGCGGTCCGGCCTGCCTGTGACAAGTCAGTGCACGGGAAACCGGCTGCCAGAACATCTACCCGATCGGGAAGGTCCCGGAGTGTCCTAACATCCGGATGAAGTGGCACGTCGGGGAGACGAGCCCGCAAGACCCGCTGGGCTGGTTCCCAGCTCTCGCAGAGAAGCACCGTTTCCGCCTGGGTACCTAGCGCCTGGGTGAATCCCTGCTCAATACCTGCAATACCCGCAAAGAGACCGGCGATCCTGAACTCGCTAGCCACGATCCTGCCTCTCCCGATCTTGCGTTCCGCCGATAGTAACGGTTGCCTCCGACATTTCGGGGGAAGC
>DASZFH010000324.1:0-10741 GCA_035939985.1 Candidatus Dormiibacterota bacterium | reverse complement strand
AGTTTCCCTGCCCGTCGATCAACGGATAGCGCAGCGACCACGGCTGGGCCATGCGGACCAGAGCGACATAGATGGAGCTGTCACCGTGGGGGTGATAGAGCTTCATAACCTGGCCCACATAGGCGGCTGACTTCTTCTTCTTGCCCCCTGGGGTTGCGCCCTCTCCCTGCATGGCGTAGAGGATTCGGCGCTGAACCGGCTTCAGGCCATCGCGAACATCCGGCAGGGCGCGGCTGATGACGACCGACATGGCGTATTCCATGTAGGAGGTCTGCATTTCTTCCTGCAGCGATTTGGGGATGACCGTCCCAAAATTGCGGGGTGTGTCGTCTTCAGCCATTTAGTTGCTACTCAATTATCCCGCTCGGAGTTGAAATAACGCACGGAGGCCCGCGATCATGCCTCGAATCGCCTCAGCACGAGGACAGCATTTTGCCCGGCGAACCCGAAACCGTTGGAAATCGCGGTCCGCACCTCATGGACCCGGGCCACATTGGGTACATAGTCGAGGTCACAAGCCGGATCTGGCGTTTGGTAATTGATGGTCGGATGCACCATCCCGTGCTTCATGCTGAGCAGGGTCGCGACCGCTTCAACCGCCCCCGCCCCGCCCAGCAGGTGACCGATCATGGACTTGGTGCTGCTGATCGGAATTTTGTATGCGTGGTCTCCCAGAGCCATCTTTAACGCCTTCGTCTCAGCCGCATCATTGAGGCCTGTGGAGGTGCCGTGGGCATTGACGTAGTCGATTTCTTGGGCTTCGATCCCAGCGTCCGCCAATGCCAAGGTGATACAGCGTGATGCGGCCTCACCGCTTTCGTGCGGCGCGACAGCGTGAAAAGCATCGTCTGTCCGAGCAAATCCGATTACTTCGCCATGAATTCGAGCGTCACGCTTGAGCGCGTGCTCCAGCGACTCCAAGACCAAGGTTGCCGATCCCTCGCCGATCACGAAACCGTCTCGTTCAGCATCGAAAGGCCGGCTGGCGGTGGCCGGATCCTGATTTCTGGTGCTGAGAGCGCGGACTGCGCCGAAGCCGGCCAAACCCATGATGCCGGTGTCGCCTTCCGAGCCGCAGGCCAGGATCACATCCGCATCCCCTCGTTCGACCACCCGAGCCGCGTTGCCGATCGCCTGGGTTGAGGCCGCGCAGGCGGTGCAGGTGGTTGAGTTGGGGCCGGTCAGCCCAAGGTTGATGGCGATCTGCCCGGCCGCCATGTTGGGAATGATCATGGGAGCGAAAAAGGAGGAGACGCGACCGCCGGCGGCAAAGCCCGCGGAACCTTCATAGAATTCAAGAAAGGCGCCGATCCCCGTGCCCAGCTCGACCCCAACCCGCCGTCGATCAACCTGATCAAGATTCAATCCCGAGTCTGCCAGGGCCAGCGTCGCGGAGGCCACTGCCAGATGGGTCACCCGTCCGTTGCGAGAGACCAACTTGCGTTCGAGATACTCCTGCGGATCAAAGTCCGGGACCAGACTGGCGAACTTGGTAGTGACACGACTGGTGTCGAAGTGGTCGATCGTCCTGGCCGTACTGCGACCTTCGATCAGGCCGGTCCAGAAATCATCGAGAGTCTTCCCCAACGGATTGACGGTACCCATCCCGGTTACCACCACCCGCCGACGTCCTGTCGCGATCACGTCACTGCCTCCCGGATGCGAGCCACGAGTCCGGCATCCACAGACTGCTTGGCGACTCGGATGGCGTTGCGGATGGCCAGGGCATCGGACCTCCCATGAGCGACCACGGCGACGCCGTCCACTCCTAGGAGCGGGGCTCCGCCATACTCACGCCAGTCAAGCCGGGACCGCATCGCTCGAACCCGAGGCCTTATCAGCAGGCCTCCTAACTTACCAACCATCGACTTGGGTATCTCCTCCCGAAGCGTTCGAAATATGTACTCGGCGGTGGCTTCCGCCATTTTGATGGCGACATTGCCCAAAAATCCGTCCGCGACCACCACGTCCGCCGCACCGGCCAACATCTCCTTCGCCTCAACGTTGCCAACGAAGTTGAGGCCCGACCGCTCCAATCGAGGATAGACCTCGCGCACCAAGTGATCGCCTTTGCCCGGCTCCTCCCCGTTGCTGAGCAGCGCGATGCGAGGATTCTCCAGGCCCAGCAGCCCCTGGGCGTAAGCCGCGCCCATCTGTGCGAACTGCACCAGAAACTGCGCCTTGCAATCGACGTTGGCCCCGACGTCGAGAAGATACGTGAAGCCGTTGGCGGTCGGGACCATACTGCCAAGGGCGGGGCGGTCAACTCCTCGGATCCGACCCAAAATGAAGAGCGAGGCGGCCAGAGCCGCTCCTGAATTGCCGGCCGAAACCCAAGCGTCGACCTCACCATCTTTGACCAGACGAGCGCACACGCTCATCGACGAATCCGATTTGGCTCGAATCGCGTTTGCCGGGTGCTCCTCCATCCCAACCACCTGAGTCGCCGGGACGAATCGAAGTTCGGTGTGCCTCTCCAACAGCGGCAGAACCGCGTCGGGAAGCCCGACCATCACCACCTCCACGTCCAGATCGCGAACCGCCAACGCGGCCCCTTCGACGATCTGGACAGGAGCCAGATCACCGCCCATGGCGTCGATCGCAATTCTCAACGTGGACGGATCAAACGTCGAGATTGCGAACGGTGCGGGCGTGCGCCTGAATGAACTTGCGCCGCGGCTCGACATCGGGTCCCATTAATTTTTCGAAGGTGTCCGATACGGCCGCAACATCGTCGACCCTCACCTGGAGCAAGACTCGAGTGGCTGGATTCATGGTCGTGTCCCACAGTTGATCCGCATCCATCTCCCCCAACCCCTTAAACCGGGAAGCTTCGACCTTGCCACCCATGCGCTTGACTTCCTGGTCACGCTCAGCGTCGTTGTAGACCCAGGTGGTCTGTTTGCCCTTGGTCAGCTTGTAAAGGGGAGGCTGAGCCATGTAGAGATAGCCGCGCTCGATGACCTCGGGGAAATAGCGGAAGAAGAAGGTCAAGAGTAGGGTTCGGATGTGGCTGCCATCTACGTCCGCGTCGGTCATCGAGATGATCCGGTGGTAACGAATTTTCTCGATTTCGAAACGCTCGCCGACCCCGGTGCCCATCGCTGTGATCAGGTTGCGGATCTCCTCGGAGGTTAAGACCTTGTCGAGCCGAGCTTTCTCAACATTGAGAATCTTGCCCCGAAGCGGAAGGATTGCCTGAAAGCGACGATCGCGGCCCGATTTTGCCGTTCCGCCGGCGGAGTCACCCTCAACGATATAGAGCTCACAGAGGGCAGGATCTTTTTCCGAACAGTCCGCCAATTTGCCGGGCAAAGTTGAGCTTTCGAGCAGGCTCTTGCGCTGAACCAGATCACGAGCCTTGCGAGCAGCTTCGCGGGCGCGGGCCGCGGTCAGCGACTTTTCGATGATTCGGCGGGCTTCGCTGGGGTTCTCGTCCAGGTATTGGGCCAAGCCATCGTTGAGGACCGTGGAAACCTGAGCCTGAACTTCGGCATTGCCCAGTTTGGTCTTGGTCTGGCCCTCGAATTGGGGCTCCAACAACTTCACGCTGATGACCGCCGTCAGGCCTTCACGAACATCATCGCCACTGAGGTTGGGATCCTGTTCTTTAAGGATCGCCGCCTTGCGAGCATACCGATTGAGAGCATTGGTCAGAGCGGCTCTGAAGCCGGTCACATGACTTCCGCCCTCGGCCGTGTGGATGTTGTTGGCGAACGCGAGGACGTTCTCGACAAAGGTTTGGTTGTACTGGAGAGCAACTTCGATCTGGGTGCTGTCCACCTCTCGGTCGACATAGAAAGGAATCGTGTTCACGACTCCCTTGCCTCGATTGAGATGCTTGACGAAGGCCAGAATTCCGCCGTCGAAGTGGAAGGTGTAAGGAAAGCCGAGTTTTTCGTCAGCAAGGATGATGGTCAGGCCCTTGTTGAGAAAAGCCATCTCGCGAAGCCGGTGGAGGATGGTTTCGCGATCGAATGTGGTGTCGGGAAAAATCTCGCCATCCGGCCAGAAGCGGATCATGGTGCCCCGCTTTTCGCTCTTACCGGCGACGGTCAATGGGCCGATCGGAGCGCCCCGCTTGTATTCGTGCAGATGTTCCTTGCCGTCGCGGTAAACGTGAGCCACCAGCCGCTCGCTGAGAGCGTTCACAACCGAGGCGCCGACCCCGTGGAGACCGCCCGAAACTTTGTAGCCGCCACCGCCGAACTTACCGCCAGCGTGGAGGACGGTCAGGACCACCTCCAGGGCGGATCGCTCCTCGCCTTTCTTGATGTCCACCGGGATGCCGCGCCCGTCGTCTTCGACACTCACGCTGCCATCGGCGTGAAGGGTGATCAAAATGGTGCTGCAGTAGCCGGCCAGGGCTTCGTCGACTGAATTGTCGACCAACTCCCAGACCAAGTGGTGAAGGCCTCGCAGATCGGTGGTACCGATGTACATGCCAGGGCGTCGACGGACAGGCTCCAGACCCTCGAGGACCTGGATTTGCTCAGCTGTATAGGCCACGTCAGCCCCGAGCGGCTTTGGTTTCATGTGACGGCCGTGGTCGGACGAGATGATGGAGTCCTCCGGGTCGCGCTTGACGGCCCGCTAACCTCTCTCAAAATTGAGTCTTCTGTCGAGGCCTGGAAGATGTCAACGTTAATTGGCCTTACTGATTGAAATTATACCAGGGGAGAACCGCTTTCCTGGCCAGGACCTCACCCGATCTGAGTTGGCTCAATGGCCTTCAGCGAATCTCAATTTTTGCTCTCGACCGAGGGTGGCTCCGGACAGTCGTCAGACCCTGGTTCTCCGCCAGCGGGGGTGAAGCTTCCAATCACCCCGACTGATCGACCATGCCACCCCAACCATCCCCTGGATCGGGATGAGAACGCGATCACCGGTCTCGGTAACCGAAGGTCCGTAAAACTGAAGAATGAGCTCGATCCACGCCGCGGCCCCAAAGAGCAAGCCGCAGATGTTAGGCAAAAAGGGACGCAAAGACGCTCCGCCATTGATGATCGCCTCCGTCTTGCGTCCGAATATGAATCCGGTTGCAATGCCCGCGACCACCAGTTCAACCGCAATTCCAGTTGACATCGCCCTCGCTGGACGATATCACACCCAAAATGTCCGAGGGTTGTGTGTTTCGATGCCCGCTTGGGCCATCGATTAGCGAGAAACGCCTCCAATAAGTGTCGCAGCCGAACGGCCCGCATAGGCTCCCTGAGAAGGAGCCACCTCTGCCCACCGTCTGTCTTGGCCGGCCATCCAGTGGCCGACGGTGACGGCGACCGCGATGGGAATTGGCCATCCCCAGACGGGACTGAATTCGGCTGCCAGGAATAGTCCAGTCAGCAAAAACGCGCCAACTGCCAGAGTCAGCCCTCGCGTCTCGGAGACGTCCCGCGCGTATAGGATCGCGAGCGGGGCCAACAAGATCAGGTCCTGCACGCCGGCATGCGGTGAAAGCACCACGGATAGGGCCAGTGCGGCCGATAGCGCCCTGGACCCGCCCAGCCTCATAGTGACCAACCCGAGAGTGATCAGGGATCCACCAGCGATGAGCCATGGGTCGAATGACTTGGGTACGCCCAACCCATGCAGCACTGAGTTGACGGAGTACGCCGTCGCCTGAATGTAACCCCAATTCTCATGTCCGAGGGCTGGCCCGATCAAAAGCCCGACCCAACTGGTCCATACCTGGGGACCAAAGATGGCAGACGTAATCACCACCTGAATCAGAGCGCTGAGACCAGCACCCGCAAGTACCCTCCACTGCCGATGCATGGCAAGCACCGGAAACACCAGGAATGCGACATTAGGCTTCAGTAGGACCACGCTCAGCGCGAACCCGGCTGTCATCGGCCGGTTATGGGTCACGGCTACCACACAGGCGACGAACCCGAGCAGGACCAACGCGTCCATCTGGCCCCTGAGAACCTCGAACAGGGCTGGGGTCGCCGCCACGACCAGCAGTCCCGTGGCCCATGCTGAGATGCCTCGCCAGCCGGATGTGCGGACCAGGAGTCCGACGGCCACCATCATCGTGGAGGCCATCAAGACGCTCCAGAGGACGCTTGCGGGCGAATAGGGAATCAATGCCAAGGGCGTCAGGAGGATGGTGGCCTGGGGCGGATTGAGGTAGTTAAGAGGCATGTTGATCCGCGCCGGATCGATCCCGGTGACCATTCCGATGGTGGCAATTTGCATGCCCCGGTCATAGACGTGAGATCCGAAGCCGGTCAGGACCATCTTGCTGGCTGTGTAGTAAGCCAGGAAGTCGGTCCAGCTTTCGGGGGCCATCCGCCTTGGCCATGCAACCAAGCCTTCGCCCAGGAGGAGAAGGATACTGGCCTGGATTGATGCCACTGCTGCCAATTTGCTCCATCCCCGGCGCCGCCTCGATGGTGGAACGGAGTTCTCAATCACGGGCTGTTGGCGTGTTTCCATGATTCCGCCCATGCGAGCTCGATTTCAGCAAGGTAACCATCACGATCCGCGTCACCCCCGTAGATTTCGAACCCAGTTATTCCGATCCGATCCCAAAGGCAGAGGCGCCCGCCACGACTTCCCCAACCCGGGAACGCTCCAGATCTGGATCAGGCACCCAGCGGAGGACAGGATTACGCGCCGCAGCCACCTCGTCGAGGCGGCCCACCGGCAGGTTGTCCGGTTCGTGATGGAGTCGATCAGGATCCTCCCGGGCCATTCGGACGATGTCTTCCAGAGCCGTGACGAATCCGTCCAGCGTCGCTTTGCTTTCGGTTTCGGTGGGTTCGATCATGATCGCCTCCGGAACGATCAGGGGGAAATAGATGGTGGGAGCGTAGTATCCGCGCTGCAGAAGCCCCTTGGCGATGTCGAGGGCCCGTATCCCCTGCGGTCCCAGATTTCGTGCCGAAGCCACGAATTCGTGTTGGCAAGGTCCGTTCTGCGGCAAATCCAGAGTTCCGACCAAACGTTCCCGGAGATAATTGGCCGCCAGCACGGCGTCCAAAGAAGCCTGGCGGAGGCCATCCCCGCCCATCGCCACGATATAGGTGTAGGCCCGCACCAACATCCCAAAATTGCCGTAATAACTGCGGACTCGCCCAATGCTGAGCGGCCGGTCGTCATCCCACCGGAAGGCCCCGTCTCGTTCCGCAATCAGGGGTCGAGGCAGAAATGGTTCCAAATCGGCCTTGACTCCCACCGGGCCAGCTCCGGGCCCACCGCCGCCGTGGGGAGTCGTGAACGTTTTGTGGAGGTTCACGTGGACTGCGTCAAAGCCCATATCCCCGGGGCGGCAAATCCCCATCAAGGCATTCAGATTGGCCCCGTCGTAATAGAGCTTGGCTCCGCTGGTGTGAACAATTGCCGCGACCTCCAGGATTTCTCGTTCGAAGAGGCCCAGGGTGTTGGGGTTGGTCAGCATCAAGGCCGCGGTGTTGGCCGATAGCTTGGCTTGCAGATCATTCAAGCTGATGCGGCCGTCGGTACCAGATCGAACTTCGACGACCTTGAAGCCGCACAAAGCCGCGCTGGCCGGGTTGGTTCCGTGAGCGCTATCGGGAACCAGCACCTCAGTTCTAGATTCCCCGCGATGCTGGTGGTAGGCCTGGATCATCCGGAGAGCTGTCCACTCACCGTGAGCGCCGGCCGCGGGTTGGAGGGAGACTCGATCGACCCCGACAATCTCGCATAGCGCCCGCCCCAACAACCACATCAACTCCAGGGCGCCCTGGACGGTCTCCTCCGGCTGGTAGGGATGGAGCTCGGCAAAGCCGGACAACCCCGCAGCCACCTCATTGGCAACCGGGTTGTATTTCATTGTGCAACTGCCAAGCGGGTAGAAATTCTCACTGATCGAGTAGTTCATCGAGGCCAGCCGGCTGAAATGGCGCATCACCTCTGGCTCGCTGAGCCGGGGAAGTCTTGGTGGGCAAGCGCGGAGTAGTTTTTCAGGCAGCCCCTGCTCGGGGCTCAAGCCCGGGACTCCCGGGGCGGGGAGCCGTGGCCCGTCGTAACCCGCCCGACTCTTTTCGAAGCTGAGTTCCTCGCTCATTTCACCGCCTCCACCAGCTCGCCGATTGAATCCGGGTCATTGAGTTCGGTGCAGCAGAAGATCAGCACATTTTCCAACTCTGGAAACCAGCGACCGACTGGCAGTCCCCCCAGAATGCCGCGCCTCTGGAGCCGATCAAGAACGGCCGCCGAGTCCGGTACCACCATCGGCACTTCGTTGAAAAAGAGATGCCCTGGGAATGCCGCCTGGATACCCGGTAGGCAGGCCAGATCAGCGGCTAGGGCATGGGCGCGGCGAAAACTTGTTTCAGCAATCGACCTCAGGCCCGGCGGTCCCATGTAGGTGAGGTAAACCGTTGCCGCCAGCGCACAAAGGGCGTGGTTGGTGCAAATGTTGGAACTTGCCTTGTCGCGACGAATGTGTTGTTCGCGGGCCGTGAGGGTGAGAACGTATCCCCTGCGCCCCTGATCATCATGTGCCTCACCCACCAATCGACCCGGCAAACGTCGCATCAACTCCCCCCGGCAGGCGATGAACCCGACATGGGGGCCCCCGTAACTGGGCTGAAGACCAAGTTGCTGGCCTTCCCCGACAGCGATATCGGCACCGTATTCGCCGGGAGCGGCAAGCACGGCCAGGCTGATCGGGTCGACGCAGGCAATGGCCAGAGCACCGGCCGAATGAGCCAATTCGACCAGCGCCGGAGCGTCTTCCAAAAGGCCCAGAAAATTGGGCTGTTGGAATATGACCGCGGCGGTCCCCGAACTCACTGCCACCCTGCCTGGACTCGCCGCACCCTCCCCAGCCGCGCTGTGGTGCTGAACGGCGAACCCACGTCCCTGCGCAAAACAGTTGAGAACTTCCAGGTACTCCGGGTGGATATAGCCGGCAACCAAAATTTCGTGTCTCCCCGTCTGAACCACCGCCATCATGGCTGCCTCGGCCAGGGCGGTGGCGCCGTCGTACAGCGAAGCGTTGGCCACATCCAGGCCACAGAGCTCCGCGATTGCGGTTTGATATTCGAAAATCGATTGCAGCCATCCCTGGCTGGCCTCGGGCTGGTATGGCGTGTAGGCGGTGTAGAACTCTGGCTTGGAAATCACCGCCCCCACCGCCGAGGGAATGAATCGGCGGTAGACGCCACCTCCACGAAAGGTCAACCGATCCTCGAAAACCTGATTGGCGACCGCCAGACGGCGGATCTCCCGCATGGTCTCGGGCTCACTCAGCCCGGGAGCAAGGGACAGACCCGAAGTTCGGAGCTGGGCAGGAATGTCAACCAGGAGCCGATCCATCGAATCCACTCCCAAGGTTTCGAGCATCGCGCCGCGGTCTTCGTCTGAGTGGACTAAATATGGCACCGGTGATTCCCCAAATCGTTCAGTGCGGGTTCCCCACTGTCATGGCGGTGTATCCCGCCTCATCCAGCAGGTCGACTGATGGAGCCCCGGAGAGCTCGATCTTGACCATCCAGCCGGCTCCATATGGATCCTTGTTGACCGACTCTGGGGACTTCTGCAATTCCCCATTGATCTCAACCACGGCTCCAGCCACCGGTGAATACAGATCGGAGGCAGACTTGACCGATTCGATCGAGCCGAAGGCGTCGCCGTCCTGAAGTTGCGCCCCGACCTTGGGCAGTTCGACAAAAACTACGTCACCAAGCTGAGATTGGGCATAGTCGGTGATGCCGATCGTGGCCTGATTTCCCTCGAGGCTGACCCACTCGTGGGTTTGGGTATACAAGCGCTCGCCCAAGGCGATTCCTCCTCCGGCTATTTACTGAGCGACGGCATTTCTGACAGAGCCCTTGTAAAAGGGTAACTCGACCACCGAGACGGGTACCCTGGCCCCCCGGACGTCAACATCCAGCGCGGTGCCAAGCGGTAGGCCGGAGAGCTTGAGCGATGCGGTCGCGATCGCCTGATTGAGCCAGAACGAATAGGTGCCACTAGTCACCGTTCCCACGAAATCATCGCCGACCAGGACGGCGCAGCCGTGGCGTGGAATCGCCCGATCAGCACAGGTGAGTCCGACCATTGTTGCGCTCGGCCCCTCGGCCTTGATCCGCACCAATGCTGACCGACCGATGAACTCGCCCTTCGACAGCCGGATGGTCCAGCCCAATCCGGCGGCATAGCCATCGATGCTCTCGTCCATGTCATTGCCATAGAGCCGCAAGCCAGCTTCAAGACGCAGGACGTCGCGCGCCCCCAGACCACAGGGAGTCGCTCCGGTAGCCAGCAGTCGATCCCAGATCCGCGCTGCCTGGTCACTGGGCAGGAAGATCTCAAACCCATCCTCACCCGTGTAGCCGGTTCGAGCAATCGTCACCGGAACGCCGTCCAGGCTTCCCTCTGCCAAGCCGAAATAGAACAATCCGTCTAAATCCACCCCCACGTCGGGAAGCAGCTGCTGTGCTTTGGGACCTTGAAATGCGATCAGGCTGACATCGTTGGTTTGATCGATCAGCTCCACCCCGGAGACCAGATGAGCACGAATCCAATCGAGATCCTTGTCGGAGTTGGAGGCGTTGATGACCAGTGAGAATCGATCGGCGGCGAGTTGGTAGACGATCAAATCGTCGATGATGCCGCCATCCTCCCGGCACATGAGGGTGTACTGTGCCCGGCCCGGCCCTATCCGGTCGAGATCGTTGGTAAAAAGGCCCTGCGGCCAAGCTCGGCTACCGCTCCCGGACACCTCCACCCGACCCATATGGGAAAGGTCGAAAAGGCCAACCTCCGT
>DASZFH010000323.1:0-3838 GCA_035939985.1 Candidatus Dormiibacterota bacterium | reverse complement strand
TCGTGGGTTGGACCCCGTTCTGGCGCGCCCAATCGGGCAGTTTCATCTTGAAGTCACCCTAACACATACGCCCGTACGCTACCAATCGTCCTTTACTTGCGAGCAGTTAAGAACCCTCCGATATCGCCTTGCTCCGAGCGGCAAGAGCGATGCTACCCCTGGTAGGATTGGAGTATGAAACTGAGCGTGAGTCTGCCTGATGACGATGTCAAGCTGCTGGACTCGCTCGCTCATCGGCCCGGGTTCGGCTCTCGATCGGCAGTCATTCACCGAGCCGTCCGCCTCCTCCAGGACTTGGGACTGGGAGACGATTACGAACACGCCTGGACCGAATGGGAGTCAAGCAATGAAGCCGGGTTGTGGGATTCCCTGGCCGGAGACGGACTTGGCTAGCAGAGCCACCACGTGGAGCGCGAACCGCTCATCGTGAAGCGGGGCGAGATCCGGCTGGTGGACTTCGAACCGGTGCTGGGATCGGAAGCCGGTAAGCTTCGCCCGGCCGTGGTGGTCAGCAACGATGGGGCCAATCTCACCGCCACCCGTTTGGGGCGTGGAGTGGTCACAGTCGTTCCCGTGACCTCCAACACCGAACGGGTATACGCGTTTCAGGTGTTTCTGCCATCGGGGGCAACCGGCCTCGATCGAGACAGCAAGGCTCAGGCCGAACAGGTGAGGTCGGTGGCGGTCGAGCGCATCGGCCCGCGGGTGGGCCTGGTCCCACTCTCGGTGATGACCAATCTGGACCAAGCCTTGCGCCTCCATCTGGCCCTCTAAGCGGAGGCCCTAAGCCACCGCCCTTCCGAAGGACCGGGCACCCGTTACGACTCCAGCCAGGGCCAGGATTCCCAGGATGATCAGAGCCTTGCCCACGCTGGGATCCGACAGGTGGTCGGTGAAAATCGCCCGCCCGGCGTCGACGGCATACCGCAGGGGGTTGGCGTTGGCGATGTCCCGCAACCAATTGGGAGCGAACTGCATCGGAAGCAGCGTTCCCGAGAGCAGAAGTAATGGCAGTGAGGAGGTGAAGATCAGGGGCGCGTAGGAGTCCTCGCTCTTGAGCTTGAGGGCCAGCGCGTAGGCGATCGACGTCATCATCAGCCCGATCAGCGCCACCAGACCGAGCATGATCACCACGCCCTGGAAGCTGATCGTGAGGCCGAAGGGGAGCGAGAACACGATCAGCAACAGGGACTGCATGAGCATGGTCAGGATGTCGCGGATCGACCGGCCCAGCAGGAGTGCAAACCGGCTCACGGGGGTCACCCGCATCCGCTCCACCACCCCTCCCCGCAGGTCGGCGATCAGGCTGAATCCAACCCCGGCCGCCCCGAACAGGCCTTGTTGGACCAGCAGTCCAGGCACAAAGACGTTGTAAGCGCCCCCTGGCGGGAACCCAGGCGTGGCCGCCAGGGATTTGAGCAGTGGGGCGAACAGCAGCAGATACAGCATCGGCTGAACCAACCCGATGATCACCCAGGCGGGATTGCGGACAAAGATCAGGAGGTGGTGAACGAGGACCAGCCAAGTGTCACGAATCAGCTTCATCGGGTCCTCCTACGCCGCCTGCTCACGCAGGGAGCGACCGGTCTGGCGCAAGAAGACGTCGTCCAGGCTGGGCCGGGAGAGGGAGATGGTTTGGAGGACGAGACCGGCACCTTCCAGGCACCGCAGAACGGAGGGCATTGAAACCTCCCCGCGGTCCACGTAGAGCCTTAGCAGGCCCTCTTCCTCAGTCAGCTCCCGCACATAACCCTCGGCCCGCAAAAGCTCAGCCGCCTTCGGCTGGTCCTCGGCCACGCTGAGCGTGATGACATCCCCCGCAACCTGGCGCTTGAGCTCGTCCGGAGTCCCTTCCGCGACGATCTTGCCGTGATCGATGATCGCCAGCCGGTCGCAGAGGAAGTCCGCCTCTTCGAGATAGTGGGTGGTCAGGAACACCGTCGTTCCTTCGGTCCGGAGGCGAGCGATCTCATCCCACATCCTGGCTCGGCTCTGGGGGTCAAGGCCGGTGGTGGGCTCGTCCAGGAAGAGCAGTTGGGGCTTATGAACCAACCCGATCCCGATCTCCAGACGGCGCCTCTGACCACCCGAGTATGTGCTGGTCGCACGGTCCGCACAGCCTTCCAACTCCAGAGCAGCGATCAGTTCAATGGCTCGCGCAGTGGCGGATGCCCTCGACATTCCATACAGGCGACCCTGGTAGACGAGTTCCACTCGGCCCGAAACTTGGGGGGTGGAACCACCAAGTTGCCCCACATAGCCAATCCGCTCCCGCACCCTGGCCGGCTCTTGACGGAGATCGCAGCCAGCCACCTTGGCCTCACCGCCGCTGGGCTCAAGCAGCGTCGCCAGCATCCGCAAGGTGGTCGTTTTACCGGCACCGTTGGGGCCCAGGAACCCGAAAATCTGGCCGGAGGCAACCCGGAGGTCAACTCCTGCCACAGCCTCGACCTCCCCCTGGCGGCTCTTGAACACCCGCCGGAGGCCGTGGGTCTCGATCACCAGATCGAGCTGTCTGTCCTCAGCCATGCTCCTATCGCTCCTCATTACTCGGTGTCACCGTTACTCGGTGTCACCGTTGCCCCCAGGCACTCGATGCCCGGAACTGCTGGAGTCCGCCCTATCGCTGCGTGCGGAACTCCTCCGCAATGTTAATTGGCTTTACTTCGACCGCAGAGTAGAACCTGCAAGGGGGGGCGTCGGCGGTGGTGTGATAGTTCCAATGTCGGCACCACATGTACCCGTCGAACTTGGAGCAGGTTCCGCAATGGACCTTAGGATTCTCGATCCGAGTCTTTTCCATCCAACGCCCAGAGTACGCCCCGTCCGATCAAAAAAAATCGGTGATACCATCAGATGGTTATGCGCGCCATCACCATCCGCTTTCCGGACGACCTGGCGAACGATACTCGGGACGAGTCCAGGTCACGTGGTGAATCGATCAACCAGTTCGTGGTCGACGCTGTCGCGGAGGCAGTCATCCGCCGTCGGGCCAGCCGGGCATTGGTCCGAATGTCGCACCGACTCGATGCGATGCGAACCGCCAAGCGGGTGGGGACAGCTTCGGAGCCACTGATCCGCGACCTCCGGGAGGGCCGCCAACGGCGTGCCTGACGTCGTCTGCCTCGACGCCGGGGTCTGGATCAAGGCGCTGGTTGCCGAGGAGGGCAGCGAGGTCGCCGTCCGTCTCGTCAAAGAGGCCACAGCTAGGACGCGGATTGTGGCGCCGGCCTTTTGTTGGACCGAGGTGGGATCCGTCCTCCGCAAAAAGGTGCGAACCGGCGAACTGAGTCTGGCTGAGAGCAGCGAGGCTTGGGGGGACTTCCAAGACATGCTGATCCAATATCTCGACACCCCAGCCATGCACGAGCGAGCCTGGGTCCTGGCCGACCAATTCCAGCAGCCGACCCTTCATGACGCCGCTTATCTCGCCTGCACCGAACTGGCCGACGGTCCCTCGCGAACTTTCTGGACCGCCGATGAAAGCCTGCTCGCAGCACTGGGGAAGGCCCGGCCAGCTTACGTACGCCCCCTCCGCGAGGCAAGCTAGACCCTGATCGACCATCGTTGTAGTCAAATCGCCGCTGCGCGTTGCGCTTGAGAAGGGGAAACGCACATGTTCCCCTTCGAACAAGCGTTACAGCACATGTTTGATCGTCATCCCCCTCTCCGGCGCTGACGCGCCACCTGTGGCCTAGGGGTTCTTAACTGCTCGCAAGTAAAGGACGATTGGTAGCGTACGGGCGTATGTGTTAGGGTGACTTCAAGATGAAACTGCCCGATTGGGCGCGCCAGAACGGGGTCCATCCCAAGACCGCGCTGCGCTGGTACAGGGAAG
>DASZFH010000322.1:0-5185 GCA_035939985.1 Candidatus Dormiibacterota bacterium | reverse complement strand
GGCGGCGAGGTAGGTCTTGGTCACCGATATGGCCACCTGATCGAGGGCACTGAAGACGTAATCGGCGGTCGCCACGAGGGTGTCGGCTTGGGCGTCTGGATGCTCCCGCCACGCCCGCAGGATGGAGTTCCAGGCGACCCGGGCAGCCACTCGATAGGCGCTCAAGACCGGCTCGATGGCCATCCCACCCCGAGCTTGCAGGACCCCCAGTTGGGCCACCCTCTGGAGCTCCTCAGCCGTGGCGGGTCTGGCCTCTCGGGCGGTTGCCAAGAACAGGTCGAGCCCAGCTTCGCAAGCCCGCTCGATCGCCTCCCGTTTGGGCGCCGTCGCAGCGGGCTGATCCCACCGCACCACCGTGACCACCGCCCGCGCCATGTGACGTGCCAAGGCCGGCCGGCGAGCCTCGATGTCCTGCAGGATGGAATCGGGCAACAAGGAGCGGGATTTGGACTTCATGGCCATAAGCGGGGCAGGTTACCAACCGGGCAACTGCCCCGCGATTGTACGGCATGGCCCCCTAGATCCTCTGAGATAATCAAGGGGTGGATCAAGCCTTGCTGGACTACCTCGGGCGCATCCCGCCCGAGCATCGGCCTTTATTCGACCGCCTTCACGGCATCATCCTTGAGGAGCACCCCGACGCGACGGTGGGTATCTCCTACGCAATACCCACCTACAAGGTTGGTCGCCGCCGCCTTTTCCTCGGCGTCTGGAAGCACGGGGTGTCCATCTACGGCTGGGGTGAGGATCGGGACGCCGGGTTCAGCGCCCGACATCCCGATCTCAAGTCAGGCGCGGCAACCCTCCAGCTCCGACCGGACGCGGCTGCGGGCATTCCCGACCAAGAATTCCGTAACCTGGTTCACGCCGCGCTCGACCCGGAGTAAACTTGGAATCGCTATGAGAAAGGGATCGCGGGGCCGGACCAGCACCGGCGGGACCATCAAGAGCTAGGCACGACCGGGGCTGGCTGGCGAGCCAGCTGTGAAGCAGCCACCCTAGCCTCGTTATAGGGCCGCATCGACTGCACCCAGCGGCCGTATTCCTCCCAGAACGTGTAATCAGGCGGCGTGTGACTCATACGCTCCTTCTCGACGTACTTGGCAGCCAAGTCCCAGAACTCGACCCCACCCGAGTAGAAATACAGCCAGGCCGCGTCCTGCTCCATCTGTCCGGCTAGCGCCATGTGGGCTACGCCCTCATAGAAATCGAGGACCGCCTGCATATCCCCGTCTCGGAACATTCCGTCCGGCCAGCTCTCGAGTTCCGCGAAAGCTTTGGTCTTGCGAAATGCGGCATCGTATTGAAGGTCGATCCGGGACAGCTGCTCCAGGAAATGCCACAGGCAGTCCCGTGAGCTGTCCCGGAGGGCCCGGTCCGTGGCATTCCGCGCTGCCTGGGCCTGAATGTCAAGAGCCTGAGTGGCCGCCTCGGCCTGCCTGGTTTGCTGTTCCAGGGCGGCGGTCGCGGCCTCGGCCTGCGTAGCCTGCTTCTCCAAGGCCCGCCGGGCGATCACCGCCTGGTTGCCGGCAAACAGGAGCCCGATCGCCGCCACAACACCGGCGCACAGCGTGCCCACCCCGGCCACTGCCTGCACCGCGCTGGCATTGGAGAGGAACCTCGACCACCACGGCCCAATCGTTCCCGCGTCGAGGATCACTATTAACCCGGCGCCGAACACGACCCCGGCCAGGAACATGAGGACCCTGGTCAGTTTCACCTCCGGCCGAGTCTAGCCCGCAGGGCTCGGAAGGGCGCAACGTGGACCCGTCGGTTCCACCACTGCCCGGTTGTGACCTTTCTCGCCCAAGCCGTGGGATAGAAAAGAGGATCGTCTCGACACCGGTCGATCACTCCGTTTTATTGGCCCTCACGAACTCCAGTATTTGCGCCCACGCGTCCTGACAAGCTTCGGCGTGCTCCGCGAAGGTGCGATCGAAGAATGAATGTGGGGCGCCTTCGTAAACCTTCATCCGATGTACTACCCCGGCCTCCGTCAGCTCCCCACTGAATTTCTCGAACTCCTCCAATGGGGTGAAATCGGCCCCAGCCACCAGAAGCAGGAGTGGGGCCTTCATATCCGCCATCACTGAACGTGTCCGCGCGGGTTGGCCATAGAACCCAATGGCTCCGTCGATGCCGTAGCCGGCCGCCGATTGGCGCCAGGACATCGCCCCACCGAAACAGAAGCCAACGGTAAAGATCGACCGCACCTCGCCGCCGGCGGGCGACCGGAGGTACTCCGCGGCCACCTTGGCATCTTCGTCGACCAGGGACCAGTCCAGTTTTTCAACATGTTCGCGATAGGCGAATTCCTCTCCCCGGGCCCCAATCCCGGCAGTTCGGCCGAAGTAGTCGAAAGCGATAGCGTCGATGCCGATCTCCGCAAATCGCTGAGCCAGTTCTTTGTAGAAGTCGTGCAGCCCCCGAACGTCGGGCAGGATGACCATTCCCACCCCAGTGGGGGCCGAAGCCATCGCGAAGTAAGCCCCAAAGCGAGTTCCATCCGCCGAAGTCAGAACCAGATCCCCAATCTCGGGGGCGCCTCCACCTACATGGAACCCCGGATATGGCGGACTGGCATCGGCCGAGTAACACATGGTCACATTTTGGCGGATGCTGAGGAATGGTGACCGGCAGGGGTTGGAGGCCACATAAGATGGTCCAAAGCCACACGGCGGTGGTCAATGTATGGAGAAGTGAATTTGCGGAACTGGGTCGAGCGCGATGCCCGCCGGGTATGGCACGGGTTCACTCAGATGGCGGCCTACTCGAACACCGAGCCTTTGGTCGTCGACCGGGCCGAGGGGCGCTACCTGATCGACATTGATGGCCGTCGCTATCTGGATGCCATCTCCTCGTTGTGGGTCAACACCCTCGGCCACCGGGTTCCCGAACTCGATCAGGCTCTGATTGAGCAGACGGCCAAGGTGGCCCACAGCACCATGCTGGGCAACGGCAACACCGCCGTTATCGAACTGGCCGAGGCTCTGGCCCCGCTGGTCCCCGTAGACGATCCTCACTTTCTCTTCGCTTCGGACGGTGCCAGCGCGGTGGAGCAGGCGCTCAAAATCGCGTTCCAGTATTGGATCAACCACGGGCGGAGCGAGCGCCGTCGCTTCCTGGCCCTGGGCGGTGCCTATCACGGCGACACCACCGGAGCCCTCTCGGCAGGGGATGGCGGCTTCGGCACAGACATCTTCGCCCCGCTCGAGTTCCCGGTCCTGCGAACGCCCGGACTGGCCGATCCCAACTGGGCTGACCTAACCATCGAGGCGATCGAATCCCATTCCGCCGAGCTGGCCGCGGTGATAGTGGAACCCCTGGTCCAGGGGGCTGGAGGCATCCTGATTGGCAAGGCGTCGGATTTCAGGCGGGTGGCGCAGGCCTGTCAGCGATTTGAGATTCTGTTGATCTGCGATGAGGTGGCCACGGGCTTCGGCCGTACAGGGGCACTCTTCGCCTCCGACCTGTGCGAGATCAGGCCCGATCTGCTCTGCCTGGGCAAGGGCCTGACGGGAGGCTACCTTCCCATGTCGGCAACAGTGGCCAGTGATCGGGTCTACTCGGCTTTCTTGGGCAGGGACCTGGGACCCCAAACCCTCTATCACGGGCATTCCTACGGCGGCAACGCTCTCGCCGCCGCTGTGGCCAAACGGCACCTCGAACTCATCACCCAGCCGGCCATCCTGGCCAATGTCGAGGCCCGATCTTCTCAACTTGGGCAGTTGCTGGAGGCGCAAATCGCCGGCTCTGAGAGCGTCCGATCGATCCGAATCCAGGGACTGATGGCAGGGGTCGAATTGATCGGAGGTGACCAGGGGGGGCTGGCTCGCCGGGTGTGCGCCGAATCGGTCCGTCGGGGAGTGCTGCTCCGACCGCTGGGCGAGGTGATCGTGATCATGCCCCCCCTGACCATAAATGCGGCTGAGATCAAGCTGATTGTGGAAGTCCTCGAAGCCGCTCTGGCGCACGTCACCGGGCTGATCGCCCTATGACCAACTGGGCCCGCTGGGCGCGGGAAGAATCGGCGACCATCACCGCGGGCGGGCGCTGGCGATCCATCCGCGAGTCCGACCCCCGGGCCGCCACCAGTATCTCCTTCGGCACCAACGACTACCTGGGCCTGGCTCAACACCCGGCGGTAATCGCGGGAGCACGAGCGGCACTGGAACGATGGGGGGCCAGCAGCACCTCATCCCGTCTTGTCAGCGGCACGTTCGCGGTTCATTCCGAGCTGGAAGCCGCGATCGCCGCCTGGAAGGGGTGCGATCGCGCACTCGTCTTCCCCTCGGGCTACTCAACCAATCTTGGGGTGCTGGCCACGTTGGGCGAACCCGGCGTGACCATTTGCAGCGACGAGTTGAATCACGCCTCCATCATCGACGCCTGCCGGCTGGCCAGGGCGGAGAAGAGGATCTACCGTCATCTCGACCTCGACCATCTGGCAATCTCGCTCGGGTCGGCGAGAAGGAGCATCGTGGTCACCGAAACCGTCTTTTCGATGGACGGCGATCGGGCCCCGCTCACGGAAATCGCCGCCATCTGCGCTCAACACGAATCCCTGCTCGTAATCGATGAAGCCCATTGCGTTCTCGAGCCTGATCTCGACCTTGGCGACGTCCAGTTGTTGCGGATCGGCACCCTGTCGAAAGCGCTCGGATCTCAGGGAGGGTTCGTGGCCGGGCCGGCCGAACTGATCGAGCTTTTGATCAACCGAGCCCGCACCTTCATCTTCTCCACCGGTCTCACGCCCGCCGCCGCGGGAGCGGCCCTTGCCGCCCTCCAGATCGCGTGCAGCCCCGAAGGCAACGCAAAGCGAGAACACCTCAAATCGCTGGTGGAGCAGTTCAGGCCCGGCCATCCCTCGCAAATCATTCCGATCGTGATCGGCGAGGAAGCCGCGACTGTCAGTCTCTCCCAACAACTCCTGGAGCACGACCTCATCGTGCCGGCGATCCGCCCACCGAGCGTGCCAGTTGGAAGCTCCCGGCTTAGGATTTCGCTGTCCTCCGCTCACTCTCACGCCGATGTGGCAAGGCTGGTGGAGGTCTTGACCGAGGTTCAACGTTCGCCCAGCGAAAGTCTTGATTGAACGCCTGGTCGTGATCACCGGTACGGGTACCGGTGTTGGGAAAACCTGGGTTGCCTGTGCTCTGATCCGACAACTGCGAGCCAAGGGAAT
>DASZFH010000321.1:0-5850 GCA_035939985.1 Candidatus Dormiibacterota bacterium | reverse complement strand
CGCTCCTATCGAAGACGACCACCTTGTCGTTGACCGTTTCGACGTAGTTGTTCACCCCAACCGCCCCATTGGAATCGGGTCGCAGCCAGTTGGGGTCACCATTGGGGCCGGAGCCCTCGAAGGACGCAACCTGGGTCGGCGGGCTGCCCCCGGCTGCGGTCGCCGGGGAAAGGGAGGCCGCCGCCGCGGATACCCCCGATGCTGGTTGGGGGTTCTGCAGACTGCTCAGGGGCGGAGAGACGTCATGGGTTCGAGCAACGATCACCTGAACTTTCTGGTGCTTCTCGCGATGCGCCGCGCTCGATGTGGACGCGGTTGAAGACCCGCCCGCGGCAGCCAGCGAGGGGTTGACGTTGAGGGCCAGCAGGCCGCAGGCCACAACGACCGGTACAAAAGCCCGGATTGGTGATCGCAATGCAGTTTCTCCCCGCGGCATCCCCACAAATTGGAAGGAGTCCGCTGACAACGCGTGGCCGCTCGCGATTCGCCCAGTGGTGGTGCTCACCGCGCCAGAAGGACACACCATGCCGCACTGCGGTTGCGGGATGGTTGAGCGGATGTTGAGGGAACTCGTCCGGTTTGCTGGGGAACCCCACAGCGCCTCCCTGCCCGGTGGCGGGGCAGGGAGGCTTTTGAAGGCTTATTCAGCCAGTGGGGCTGGGCCGAGGTTGGTGCGGAGGGGGCGGTCGCGAAGCGTCAGGGTGACCGCGAAGCCGAGTGCCGAGGCGACGATCGTGATCCAGAACAGCTCGCCCACCCCGAGAGAAAAGGCATCGTGAACACCCGCCACGATCTTGGGGATCAGCGGTTGAGCGGCTGGTGGCAGTAGGTGGCGAAGCCCACTGGCGAGATCGCCCACCCCTTGCAGCTGACCGCTGTGCGAGGCCGCCGATTGAGCGGCCGCCGCGGGCAGCCCCTGAGCGGCCAGGCTCTTGGGGAGTTGAGCGGCGAAGGTGCTGAGAAAGACCGTGTTGGCGATGGCCAGACCGAGCGAGCCACCGACCTGGCGGAGGAAGGTCAGCGTGCTGGTGGCGACCCCAAGCCGCTGGATGGGCACCAGGTTCTGGATGACCACCGTGAACCCCGCCATCGAGGGACCGATGCCGATTCCCATCAGGAACAGCCAGACCCAAAGCTCCCAGTCGGGGGTGTCGGCCTGAATGTGGGTGAGTGACCAGCTGCCGATCAAGAGGAGCACCGGAGTCGAGACCATCAGCCACTTGTACCGTCCGGTACGGCTGATGATTTGGCCGGAACTGATCGCCGACCCCATCAATCCGACCAGGAGCGGCCAGACATAGTAACCAGAGGCCGTCGCGCTGATGCCACGGACCGTCTGGTAGAAACGCGGCATGAAGATGATGGCTGTGAACATGGCCAGTCCGAAGAAGAACACGGCCGCCATGCTGGCGGCGTAATCACGGTTCTTGAACAGGTCAAGAGGCACGATCGGCTCCTTGGCCCGGGATTCTGCGATCAGGAAGAGCCCGATGAAGACCGCCCCAAGAATCAGCAATCCGGCCACATGTGGGTCGCTCCAGGCGTAGAGGTTGCCGTTGGAATCCGGCTCGCCCTTGTTGGTGAGACCGATCAGCAGCGGCACCACGCCGACGGTGAAGAGGAAGATGCCGAGATAGTCCATGTCCCGGAGCGTCGCGCCACGCGGAGGTGGTGCAGGCATCACCACCGCGAGCACGGCCAGGGTGATCAGGCCGAGCGGAAGGTTGACGTAGAAAACCCAGTGCCAGTTGATGTGGTCGGTGATCCAGCCCCCAATGAAGGGGCCGATCAGGAAGCTGAGTCCAAATACGGCGCCGAATAGGCCTTGGTACTTGCCCCGCTCGCGAGGTGAGAAGAGGGCTCCGATGATGGCCAGGGCAAGCGGAAAAAGCGCTCCAGCGCCCAGGCCCTGGATGGTTCTGAAGAGGATCAGCTGAGTCATGTTTTGCGACAGGCCGGACAGCGCCGAGCCGATCAGGAATATTGAGACCCCGATGATCATCATCAGCTTGGATCCGAAAGCATCTGCAAACTTGCCATAGATGGGCCCGGTGATGGTTGAGGAGAGCAGGTAGGCGGTGACCACCCAGGCATAGATGTTGGCGCCGTTGAGGTCGGTCACGATCCGGGGCAGGGCCGTTCCAACCACCGTCTGGTCGAGGGCCGCCAGGAACATTCCCATCAAGATCGCGATCAGGACAAAGGTTCGGGCCCGGGTGTCCATGACCACCGCGGGAGCGGCGTCAGGGGTGTTGGCTGACGGAAGGGCGGCTGTATTGGAGCTCATAGAGCACCTCCTTGCTTACGAATACTCTCGACCATCCGCAGGCATAAATGCCGGAATTGGTCCAATTCACTTGGGGAAATCTCATTGGTGAGATGGGACTGGGTTTGGATGACCGACTCCCATACCTTCTCGATGCTGGCCAGGCCACCCTCGGACAGACGAGCGTGGACCGATCGCCGGTCGCTGGGATCCTGAACTCGAACCACCAGCCCGTCCTGCTCCAGGTGGTCGATCAGCCAGGTCATGTTGCGGGCGCTGGTGTTACCCATGCGGGCCAACTCGCCCAGCGCGACACCGTTGGGATGGTGTTTGAGGATCATCAGGACCTGCAACCGCCCCTCACTCAGATCGTGCTTCTCGGCCAATCGCTCAGTGGCCATGTGCAGCTCCTTACCTGCCCAGCGCAGCGCCGCCAGTGCTTCGACCGCCCGGCGGTGATCTGGGTCGGTAATGGCACTCATTCGCGCCCGAGCCTCGGGCATGCAGAGCAGGCCGTCGGTGTCGGCGACGATGTTACCGCTGTAGGGCTGGATAATAGGTTCGTTCATGATGGAGCTTCGGATTATTACATCATTCAGCACTTTGCGCAAGTGCTTATCCGCCAATAAGTGGGATTAACCGCTTCGCAGTTGGGGTCGGATGGGGCCGCAGAGGCCTACGGTCTGGACCGAATCGGTCAGCGGAACGGGTGGTACTGAATCCTTGGTCTGAGCGTTTCCCAGTAGTGATCGCTTCCCGTGACGGGGAGTCCGAGGCGATCGGCCACCGCCAGACAAAGGGCGTCGCCCAACGAAAGGCAGGGGTCCTGCGGTTGGGTCCGGGCTTGACGGGAATCAAAGATCAGGTCGGCTGCGCAGACAACATCCGCGTCGGTGAACGGCTCAATGCTTGCGCCCATCTCCTTGAGAGATGTGGCCAGGTCGTCAGTGCTGAGTTTGTGGCCCTTCTCCCTGGAGCGGTAAAGCGCCTCGGTCAGGGCTGAAGCCGGGATTACGGCATGAGGCAGCAGCTTGCCCACGGTGTCCGCGCCACGCTCCTTGTTCAGCCACGCGACTGCCGCAGATGCGTCCATGACGACCTTCCGGTTGCTCAAAGGCCGAGGGCAGCCAGTAACGCAGCTCCGGTCTGTTCACTGGTGGCTTGGTCCGGCTCAACCGATTGCCGGGTGAAATTGGCGTCGGCGATGGCGACTTCCTCAGCCCTCAGCGACTGAGCCTGAAAATCTGCTTTGCCCGAGCTGGGAGCACCTGCCCAGACCCTGGCCTGAATTGCCTCGGCAGTCTCCAGGACAATACGCCCCAAGCCGTCGGCCCGAGCGATCAGGATGCGCCCATCCTCGACTCCGGCGGCCCGTCTAACGGCGGCGGGAAGGACGGATCGCCCTCTTAAGCCGACTTGGAACGAGGCACTGGCGACGGTGGCACTCTGTTTATCCATGTGCCACATTTTACCCCCATGTGCCGCAACTGGCCAATTTGTGCCCCACTGTCCAGACGTGCCCCCCGTCCCGAGTTCTCAATACCGAACCACGCCACCCCACCCCCTGTTCTCCGTGCGTCTTCGTGTCCTTCGTGACTCCGTGCTTAACCCTCCAAATAGACCGACCAAATTTCCTGATAGTGACAACAGATTTTTTGGTAGACTCCACGGGCAATGACAACAGCCACCAGCGTGATCGATAAATTCGGCGGACAAACCTCCCTTGCCCGGATGATCGGTAAGGGTCAGAGCACGGTTCAATACTGGTCTCAGAGCGGAATCATCCCCGCCAAGTGGCAGCAGCCGCTGCTCGACCTGGCTCGTGAAAACGGGATCGAACTCAAGCCCGCCGACTTTGTCCAATCCCCCAACGGGCAGGCCAGGATTCTGGTCGCCGACCCGCTGGCCGAGGACGGTCTGATCAAGCTGCGGGACATTGGAGAGGTCGAGGTCAAGACCAAACTCTCCGAGGCGGATCTGATCGACGCCATCGCCGACGTCGATGCTCTGGTTGTCCGTAGCGAAACCAAGGTCACCGCCGCGGTGCTCGAGGCCGGCAAGCGGCTCAAGGTTGTGGGCCGAGCCGGTGTCGGAGTCGACAACATCGACATTCCGGCCGCCACCGCTCGCGGCATCCTGGTCGTCAACGCTCCCCGGGGCAACATCATCGCGGCCGCCGAACACGCGATCGCATTGATGATGTCACTGGCCCGCAACGTTCCCCAGGCGGACGCCTCAATTCGCCGGGGCGAATGGACTCGGGCCAAGTTCACCGGCACCGAAATCCGCGGCAAGGTACTGGGCATCGTCGGTCTCGGCAACATTGGCTCTGAGGTCGCCAAGCGGGCCCAGGGACTGGAGATGGAAACCATCGCCTTCGACCCGGTCATCCCCCAGGAACGCGCCGAACAGTTCAACGTCGAGCTGGTCTCCCTCCACGACCTTATGCGGCGAGCCGACTTCATCACCGTCCATGCACCGTTGACCGATCGCACCCGGAACCTGATCGGAGCGCCCGAACTGGCCCTGGTCAAGCCCAACTGCCGCCTTATCAATGCGGCCCGCGGTGGCATCGTCAACGAGGCCGCGCTCTTCGAAGTTCTCAGCACGGGCAAGATGGCCGCCGCCGCCGCCGATGTGTTCGAAAAGGAGCCGATCGGCGATTCACCGCTGTTGACCCTGCCCAACTTTGTCGCCACTCCCCACATCGCCGCCTCCACCACCGAGGCTCAGACCTCGGTCGCCGCGGATGTGGCCGAGGAGGTGATCTCCGTGCTTGCGGGCGAGCTCCCCCGCTACGCCGTCAATGCCCCCGCTCTGCCTCCTGAAGAAATGGCTCTGCTACGGCCGTTCGCCGAGCTCACCAGCCGTCTCGCCTCCCTCTATCGACAATTGGAAGACGCGCGCGTTTCCCAACTGGATCTGGAGTACGAGGGCGAAATCGCCGACCACGACATCACTCTGCTCACGGCTGCCGCGGTCAACGGGCTGCTCTCACCTTTCACCGAGGAGCGGATCAACCCGGTCAACGCCCGCCTCATCGCCGCCAACCGTGGCTTGAAGCTGACCGAGCGCAAAACCGCCACCGCCGGCACCTACCCAAACCTGGTTCACCTCAAGGCCCGCGGTACCGAGATCGCGGGCACGGTGCTGATGGGCGAGGCGAGGGTGACTCGAATCGGTCCCTTCCGGGTCGATTTCGTGCCCGACGGACGCTTCCTGGTCAGCCGACACGAGGATCGGCCCGGCGTTGTCGGCCATTTCGGGACCGTACTTGGCAGCCACGACATCAACATCGCCAGCATGCACCTGGGCCGGGACGCGGCCCGCGGCCGGGCCATGATGATCCTGGCGGTGGACGAACCCGTTGGTGAAGATCTGATGGCAGAACTCAAGAATGTCGAGGGCATGTCGGACCTTCGTTATGTGGAGCTCTAATGGCGGACGTTAGGGGCCTTCCGGGCATTCGATATGACGCGAACCTGGTTGGGGGCTTGGGCAAGGTGGTCTCCCCGCCCTGGGATGTGATTCCGGAGGAGGACTTACCCAAGTGGCGGGAACGGTCACCGTACAACGTGATCCGT
>DASZFH010000320.1:0-3712 GCA_035939985.1 Candidatus Dormiibacterota bacterium | reverse complement strand
AGGACCACCGGGACCTGCTTGCGCATTGCCGCGCTGACCACCTTACGGCCCAGCCGTCGCTGGAGCTCGAAGAAACGCAGAACCTTCCCTGCTCGGTGCCCCAGGATTTCGCCGTCCAAGATGACCTGATGCTCAAGGCGACGGCCCGCCTCCGCAACCTCCGGAAAGGCCAGAGTTGTTTCTCGCAAATCCCGAGAGAAGAGAAGAACCTCGCTGCCCGTCCGGTGAAACTGGCAGCGGACCCCGTCGTACTTCTCCTCTGCCCAGAGGGGGCCGCCGCCCATCCTCTCCAACGCCTCCTCGGGCCCAGACACTGGGCTAGCAAGCATGTAGCGGACAGGACGGCCCAGCTCCGCCGCCGCTCGATCCAACTTGCCCTGGGCTGCGAGGACCGCCGTTTCACCCAAGTCTCCCGTGAGCATGTGGGCCCGACGAACGTCGGTTGGCGCGCCACCAAACGCTGCCGCGATCGCCTCCTCGACCAGGCCAGATTGGAGCCCGATCCGGACTTCGCCGGAAAGGATTCGGACCAGGTAACCGGCCTCCACCGGCTCCAGGCGGGCGAGCAAATCGCCCAATTGCTCAATCCTGGCGGATGCGGTTTCGGTCAACCTGATTCGCTCCAGCGCCGAGTCGATCTCGACCAGAGTGATCGGCTGAGGGTGGGTGCGATCGTGGAGCGCCTCCTCAGCCCAGCCGCCAAGATCCGGCTGATGCGAGTGGATCACTCTCATCTCCTCGGCTGACCTGCCGCTGACCTGCTCCACCGCTTGGACCAACGCCCTCCACCCCAGGTTGAGCGTCCGAGGATCCTTAAGACCGAAGGGACGTCCGGTGAAATAGGTGGCGGCGAGCTGGAGCGATGCAGGGTCGAGAGTCCGCAAATAGTCCGCCAGCCCCGTCACCTTCTCCAACTTGGATGCGGTGGCCTTGATCTTTTCGCCCGTTTGGGCGAACTGAAGCATGTGCAAATCCTAGAAGGCTGTTGGGAGGTTTTGTGAGACTCTGGGGACGACATGCGACGGCGTTGCCCCTACCTCGAGGAGTTTTACCGCGACCAACATGGCCCGCTTCGCGTCTACCACTTCGATTGCCATGTCGACGGCAAGCAGAAGCGCAAACTAGCGCTGTCCGAATCCCCCCCCATCTGCGTTCGCTTCTTTGAGGATTGCCCCCTCTACCGGCAGGAAAAGCAGAGGGAGGACGGCATAATCAGCCGGTACACGGACTGAAGCCCGAGCCTGCGCCGAGGAGCCCATATGTTATGTCCAGTCTGCGAAGCCCCAGCCGTACCCCGAAGCGGAGCGTGCATCTTCTGCCGGTCACCGTTGGTTGACGGTGTCGCCCCACCATCTGTACTGACGTACCTGAGCGAGCGGATACCGAAAGCTGCATCTAAGCGATCAGGGCTGTTCAAACGCGGTCCGGTTCATACCTTCGAAGTTACGATCGGTGACCAAACCTTCACGGCCAGGAACCGTCGCGGCCAACTACAGCTCAAACCTGATCTGGAGGCTGGCGCGTGGATCGAAGCGTTGCTGATCGCGCTCAGCAACCAGGCCGGGTCTGATTCCGACACTCGTTCGGTGGTAAGCCATGCCGGTTGGGCCCTTCGTCAGGATCAGCACTAAAGCGCCAGCTCCAATTGCTCGACCGCATTGAGGGGACTGGCTCGCAGCCCCTTACGCCGGAAATGACGAGCCAGGTCTTCAGCAAAACCGTGGACGGTGTAGATCTGCTCCGCCCCTGACAAACGAGCGACCTCAAGCAGATCATCGAAGTCGCAGTGATCGGACAAGGGCAGAGCGGCATCGACGCCAAAACGCCGCCAGAATCCGGGCTCCATGGCCCATCCGGAGATAAAGGCCGAACGGTAAGGGCCCACCAAACGCTGCGACTGGCGACGGCCCGGAGCCTGCATCACCACCCGGCCGGCGCATGATTCGCTATCCAGCGCGACGTGATCAGGCAGGCCCACACCAGCTCGTTGGTAAGCCCGCGCTCCTTCCATACACGGTTCGTCGAGCGCAAAGGTGAAACCTCTGCACCCCAAGGCGAGCATCAACTCCTGAGTCTTACCCAGTGCATGTCCAACGAGCACCGGGGTCACCGACCTATCCAGCAGGCGCCTGCACCAACGGGCCACATCGTCCAGGACTTCCGCTGGATCTGGGAAGCGGAAATGGGGCCGCCCATAGGTGCTCTCAATAATCAGTGTCTCGGCCTGAGGGATCGACGTCCGGGTGCCATCCAGCTGGCGCAGGCTGAGGTCCCCGGAATATAGAATCCTGGTTCCCTCGATCGAAATCAGGGCCTGAGCCGCTCCCAGCATATGCCCAGCAGGATGGATGGTAAGCCAAGCCGACCCCACCTTGAGGGGCACCCCGAACTCGAGCGGACAGGCCTGGTGAGGCTGCCGGTCCTGGGGCAGCAGGGCGGCAGTCTGCATGCTCATCCAGGCCAGCCTGTGCCGGCGGCTGTGGTCGGCATGCGCGTGGGACACAAAAGCCTGAGCGCGCACCCTCAAGGGATCGAGCCATAGATCCGCCCCGGCTACCCGGATGCCACCATCCCAGACGACCCGGCCCGGCATCAGGAGTCCAGTCGGGCTTGCTCCTGATTGCGAAAGAGGTCCACAGTTACCTGGATCCCCATTTCGGCGTAGACCTCAAAAGGTATGCCGATGTCGGCGATCCAGATCTGACCGCTATGGGCCGGGCCCTCGCCAACCAGAAGACCGGTTTTAGGCAGGCCCAACGTAAGCGTCGTGGTCGCTCTGACCGCGACTCCGAGAGCCTCTCCAGTGTCCGAATCCAATCCTGACGGAATATCAACTGCCAAGACCTCCGAACCGGCGGTGTTAATCGTTTCTATCCAAGATCGCAACTTTCCTTCCACCGGCCGGCTAAGGCCAGTCCCCAAGATCGCATCCACTATCGTGTCAGCTCCTCGCAAGTGGGGTTCGGGGCTGATCGACACTCCGATCGAGCTCAGCACCCGGGCCTGTTCGAGGGCCGGACCAGTCAAACGATCCACCTCGCAGCACACCGAGGCCAGGCGGCCCCAACGATGAAGGTGTCGAGCGGCAGCCAGGCCATCGCCCCCGTTATTGCCACGACCACACACAACCGCAGCCTGTCCGCGGCTCCGGCGAGCCACCTGCCATCCCGCGGCTTCCATCAGCCACTGCACCGGTAGTCCGAACCGCTCGGCAGCCACCCTATCCACCTCCTGGCTTTGGAGGCCCGATAGAGTGGGAATATCAGTCCCGGTCGGAATGGTTGACCATCAGCGCGTCCTGCACTTCGTAGAGTACGTCCATCGCCCCAACCACAGTCTCTACCTTGGGAGTCTGAGCGCTGCGCCGTTCTGGAATATCCTCAAGGAGCTTGCCGACCGCGCCCTCCAGTGGCTCAGGCAACGCGACCCGATCAGCTAGGTTCAACATCTCGAGTTCATTGAGCAGTCCGTCGATATAGTTCATCTTCCGGCGGCGAGCGTACTTCTGCTCACGTGCCGACCGCTCCTGCGCGGAGATCTGTTCGATTGCCAAACATGCTTCCTCGATCACTGGTAAAAACCCCCAAATATCGGGACGAGACGGCCCGCTAATATGTCTGAGCCAAATGGCCCAGAACTCCACAGCTCAGTCCCGATTCTACGGACGTGGCCCTTCTTGTCAAGCGTGACTTCTCAGCCCATCCCCGCGGGA
>DASZFH010000319.1:0-2847 GCA_035939985.1 Candidatus Dormiibacterota bacterium | reverse complement strand
CCTGATCCGGGTAATGCCGGCGTAGGAAGAAGGAGCCATCAATGGCCATAATCGTCGACAAGGCGTCTGCGGAAACGATTCCAGAGCCGTTCCCATCCAGTCGCAAGGTCCACCTCCAGGGTTCCCGACCAGATCTTCGGGTGCCGGTCCGTGAGATCTCCTTGTCTGCGACCACCGGACGAGGTGGCGAGGTGGCCAACCCTTCGATACAGGTTTACGACACCAGCGGTCCCTATACCGACCCCGCCGCGGCCTGTGACATCAAGCGAGGGCTGGAGCCGACTCGGCGGCCGTGGATACTGGAAAGGGGGGACGTTGAAGAATACGACGGACGCCAGGTGCGGCCGCATGACAACGGCCTCAAGCCGGATGACCCCAGAGCCAACATGGAGATCTTTCCCGGGTTGGAGCGTCGACCGCTGCGGGCCAAGTCTGGTCGGAGTGTGACTCAGATTCACTACGCGCGTCAGGGCCAGATCACTCCTGAAATGGAGTACATCGCGCTTCGAGAGGGGTTGGATGTGGAGCTGGTCCGCTCGGAGGTGGCGGCCGGCCGGGCCATCATCCCCGCCAACATCAATCACCCCGAGAGCGAGCCGATGATCATCGGACGCAATTTTTTGGTCAAGATCAATGCCAACATCGGCAATTCGGCGGTGGCCTCCTCAATCGAAGAGGAAGTCGAAAAGATGACCTGGGCCACCCTGTGGGGCGCCGACACGGTTATGGATCTCTCAACCGGCAAGAACATCCACACCACCCGTGAATGGATCATTCGGAATGCCCCGGTACCGATCGGAACGGTCCCGATCTACCAGGCGCTGGAAAAAGTCGGTGGCAAGGTGGAGGAGCTGAGCTGGGAGGTGTACCGGGACACCTTGATTGAGCAGGCCGAACAGGGGGTGGACTATTTCACCGTCCACGCCGGAGTTCTGCTCCGCTACGTTCCTCTCACCGCCAAGCGGGTTACTGGGATCGTTTCCAGGGGCGGCTCGATCATGGCCGGATGGTGTCTTGCCCATCACCAGGAGAGTTTCCTCTACACCCATTTCGAAGACATCTGCGAAATCATGCGGGCCTATGACATCTCGTTTTCGCTGGGCGACGGCCTGCGCCCCGGCTCGATCGCCGACGCCAACGACGAAGCTCAGTTCGCTGAATTACGAACCTTGGGAGAGCTGACCGAGATTGCCTGGAAGCACGACGTCCAGGTGATGATCGAGGGGCCTGGCCACGTGCCCATGCACAAGATCAAAGAAAACATGGATCTCCAGTTGGAGATCTGCCACCAAGCTCCGTTCTATACCCTCGGTCCCCTGACCACCGATATCGCTCCCGGGTATGACCACATCACCTCCGCCATCGGGGCAGCCATGATCGGGTGGTACGGGACAGCCATGCTCTGCTACGTGACCCCCAAGGAACATCTCGGCCTACCCGACCGCCAGGACGTCAAGGATGGGGTCATCGCCTACAAAATCGCGGCTCATGCAGCCGATCTGGCCAAGGGCCACCCTGGGGCACAGGTCTGGGACGATGCCCTTTCCAAGGCACGATTCGAATTCCGCTGGCACGATCAGTTCAATCTCAGCCTGGATCCGGTTACGGCTCGCTCTATGCACGATGAAACCCTGCCTGCGGAGCCGGCCAAGGTGGCCCATTTCTGCTCAATGTGCGGCCCTCACTTCTGTTCCATGCGGATCACCCAGGACATTCGGGATTATGCCGAGAAGCAGGGTCTAGAGGAGCAGGAGGCCCTGGTTGCGGGCCTGGCCGAAAAGGCCGAGCAATTCAGGAAGGCCGGAGGGAAGATCTACCAAGAAGCCTGACGCGTTTGATCGGTTCGAAGGCTCCTGGGGAGATCGGATGTTTTGATTGACAACCGCACCCCGGGGGGCCTAGAGTGTCAAACGCGGCCGACTTGCAAAAGAGAGAGGGACCTCCATGGCTCCTGCCGCTCGGGAGTTATCTTGACTTTAGGGAGAGAGACATGAGAATTAGGCGTCTTGGTATCGTCGCGCCCATCGCGGGTGCGGTTTTGGTCGTGGGTGGGTTGTTCACCCAATCGGTTGGCTTCGCCGCCGGCTCCACTTCGCCGGTTTGGCAGGGCGGAGTCTCGAACTTCAACACCCCCGCCTGGCTCGCGGCTTGGGGGCTGAAGGCCTCAGACAACGTGGCTAACGGGTGCAAAGGCGCAACCGCCAGCTATTCCTGTGACTGGGGATACCCCGGAACCCAGCAGACCGACCCCACCACTCCTGGTGGCAACCTGGTTCCGGTCGCTGACGCGACGGCTCCGGGCGGCGACGGCGCGCTCCTTGTCAAGTATCCGGCTCCGAGCGGTCCCCCCTCTTGCAAGTGCAACCTGGGCGGCGGTCAGTTCTACCAGTACGCAACGGTGGCTCCGGGGCTCACCTCACTTGCGACCAGTACCACCATGGACCTCAAGTACTACTACAACATGCCCACCAACTTCGATTTCGGTGGCGGCGGTGCCTGGGGCAAGATGCCCGGCCTCTGGGGCGGTGGCATCCCAGGCTGTGAGAGCGGCGCTCAGCACTGCGCTGGCGGCTGGTCGACCCGATACATGTGGCGTGGATTGACCACCGGCGGCGCAGCTGGTGAGGTCTACTGGTACACAGCGGCCGGCGGTGGCTTCGGAGCCGACCTTGGGGTTGGATCCTGGACCTGGCACGCGGACGGCAAGTGGCACTCGATCGAGCAGTCGGTCGACATCGTCAGCGGCCAGATCCTCGTCTGGCAGGACGGGGCCCAGGTCTTCAACATGAAAGAGACCTTCCCCGCGGGGAGCTTCCCGTCGGGCATTTTCCTCTCCACCTTCCACGG
>DASZFH010000318.1:0-3435 GCA_035939985.1 Candidatus Dormiibacterota bacterium | reverse complement strand
AGCCGCTAACCGAAGACATTCTCGGCGCGGCAACCAAATGGCTGGGATCGAACTTCGATTCTCGATGGGGAGGCTTCGGCCTGGCTCCAAAGTTTCCCCAGCCCATGCTGCTTGAATTCCTCCTCGGGGAACACCTCGCCGGCGATCCCGATGCTCTGACGATGGTCACGACCACCCTTGATCGGATGGCGGCCGGGGGCATACACGATCAACTCGGGGGTGGGTTTCATCGCTACTCAACCGATGAACGCTGGTTGGTTCCCCATTTTGAAAAGATGCTTTACGACAACGCCCAGTTAGCCCGGGTCTACCTGCATGCCTTCCAGGTCACAGGACGCGATCGCTACCGCGAAGTCACCGTCAGCACTCTTGAGTACCTGCTTGGTGAGATGAGGCACCCGGCCGGAGGGTTTTTCTCCTCCCAAGATGCCGACAGCGAAGGTGAAGAAGGACGCTTCTTCGTTTGGAGCCAGGCCGACATCCTGGCCGCGGCGCAAGCCCATGGCACGGCAGTGGCCGCGTATTTCGGAACTGAGCCCCAGGGCAATTGGGACGGTACGAACGTGCTTTGGACCCCCAACGAACTGGCCGTTGTCGCGGCCTCCCATTCAGTCAGCCTCGACGAGCTCAAACGGTCGGTCGAGCGAACCCGGTCCGCCCTGATTCAAACTCGGTCAGCTCGGGTCCGCCCGAGCACGGACGACAAGGTCCTGGCGGGGTGGAACGGGCTTGTCATCATCGCCCTGGCCGAGGCCGGTCGGTGTCTTGGCAACTCCGACTACATCAGCGCGGCGACCAAGGCCTGCCATTTCGTACTCGACCAGATGCGGGATGAGAGCGGAAAGCTGGCCCGCTCTTGGCGAGAAGGTGACCGGGGAGGGCCTGCCTACCTCGATGACTACGCACTGATGGCCTCCGCGTGCCTGACTCTCTACCAAACCAACTTCGAGCCGGTCTGGTTAAAGGCCGCAGGCCAACTTGGCCATGCGATCCTGGATCATTTCGCGGACCCTCGAGGGGGGTTCTTCCAGACCGCCGACGATGCGGAAGTGCTGCTGCTGCGCCCCAAAGAGTTGTTCGACAACGCGGTTCCGGCCGGGAATTCGGTGGCGGCGGACGTCCTCCTGCGCCTGGGCCGCCTCTGCGAGGACGCCAAGTTCGAGCGAGCCGGAGTCTCGGCCCTGCGGGTTGTGCGAGACCTGATGCTGAAAGTCCCACCCGCCTTTGGTTATGCACTTGCCGCTCTTTCCTTCTACGTGCGACCAACCCGCGAGATCGCCATCATCGGCGACCCCGATGCCGCAGCAACCCGGCAGATGTTGCGGCAGATCCAGATACGCTACCTACCCCAGATGGTCGTTGCGGCGGCCCCAGCCTCAGATCCCGAGTCGACGGCTCTTGTACCGCTGCTCAACGGACGGGAAAAGGTTGATGGAATGAGCACCGTTTTCCTCTGCGAGCGCTACGTATGCAAGCTGCCGATCACGACTCCTCAAGATCTGTCACTCGCGCTGGGGCCCAGCCCGATGCCGGACTGACCCCGGGCTGACTTAGATCCAGTCGGTTGTCCCTCCGCTTTGGGCGGGACCATGTGACTTGGGATGTCTGGTGCAATCAGCTGGCGGCCGCCAACCATTGTCTTGATAGGCTCGGGACCCTCCGAGCGGGAAGCCGTGCTATCGGCCCTCTCGGACATTGAGGATCTCTCAGGTGCCGACATGAGGGGTTCGCAACCGGTACTGACGACCTGCGCCACCCCCCAAGAGGCTTTTCGCCTATTCGACCGAGCTCGGGCTTCAGGGCTCGGCGCACCCCTGGTGGTGGTCGCGACCACCCTCGACCCGAGCCAGGAGGTCGCGTTTCTGCGACGCGGCGCCCGAGATGTGATCCTCACCAGCCGCTTGGCCCGACTAACCCATTTGATCGAGGAGGAAATCCGAGTTCAGACAGAGGTTCCAGGTCGCCTGTCCCTGCTCGAGTCGACCCGGGCAGAGATAGAGCTACCCCTCAATCAGATCGAAAGTCAGACCAGGAGATTGGTGGAAGAGTTGGATTACACACCAGGCAGCGTTGTACCCGAGCGCCTGGCTGCGATCGGTCGCGCTGGCGAGCGGGTTCGGGAGCTGCTTGGCCAGCTACCGGAATTGGTGGCCCTCTCCAACCGAGACGGCCGCCGGGACGCGGGGTCGATTGAGATTCTTCCCATCCTTAGGGAGACTCTCTCCTCGTGTCAGGCGCAGGCCGGAACCCGCGAATTGATGATCGAAGCGGAGCCTGGGCTGCATGCATGGGTCGATGCGCCCTACCTTGGATTGGCCCTACGCACTCTCCTGGGCGCGGCGCTGCGCTGCGCCGGCCCGGCCGGTTGGATAACCCTGGGCTCATATCACGACGGCACCACAGGCCGGATCACGATTACCGATGGGACCACCCTCGGCAGTCGTGGCTCACAGGGACATTCGGTAATCGATCGAACCGAGATGCAGTGGGGCCTGGCACTGGGTGGACGACTGATCGCGGCCACCGGAGGAGCCATGACCATGGGGTCCCGGATGGGCCGGTCTGTGATCAGTATCGACCTCCCCTTGGCTACCCCCAAACGCAGCCCACGGCCCACGTCATCCGATCAGCGTTCGGGGGCGAGAAGTCTGCGTGGGAACACGGCGAGGGAGTCGGATTCCAGCCGCTCGGGATCCGTCGCCGGCGATGAGGGCTGGGGGCCGCAGGGAGATGGTGTGCCTGAGAGTCGAGGCGCACTTGGATTTCCCAAAACGGCGCCGGCTATCGCAATATAGCCTCAGCCGAAATCGGCTAGCCCGCTATTTCCGCTGGTTCGATCGCTGGATCCGCCAGCAGGATGGCGCGGACACTCAGCTCCAGGAGCGAATCGACCTGGCTGGGCAGCGGTCGAGCTGAGACAAGATGGCGCCGCACCACCGCCGCAGGCAGATCTATCAAGACCAAGGCACATACCTCGATCAGATCAGGGCTGATGCCTCCGAATGCTCTCTCACAGAAGCCTAGGACCCCGCTCCGCAGTCCAACCCGCAGGTGATCCAGCCGGACTCGGAGCTCGTTCGACACAACGCTGGGAACGAAATCGTCCCGTCGATAGTGGAAAAAGATCCGAGCCTTCGATGGGTTCAGCCTCACCCACCTTGGGGTGTGGAGAGCGGCCTGAATCGCCACGTCGAGCGGATCTCCCGAGCCATCCAGCAGATCTATGAACTGAGCCTGAAAGCTCTCGGCAATGTCAACCCACATTTCCGCAAGCAGTTCTTCACGTGAACCGAAGCGGTGGTAGATCGACCCGGTCGGGCCGCCCAATGCTGATGCGATCGCTGACATGGTGGCCGCCGGACCGAAGACGGCGGCAACCGAGGCCGCGGATTCAACAATCCGCTTACGCGAGAATCGTTCTGGCCTGCCCACTGA
>DASZFH010000317.1:0-9047 GCA_035939985.1 Candidatus Dormiibacterota bacterium | reverse complement strand
CTACTCCAGACTTCCCCTCCCAGGCGGCTTGCCCACCGGCAACGAGAAGGATCACCAGTGCCACCGCCGAAATCGCGGTCGCGGTGACGACGGTCCCGATGACCGCCAGACCGATCATCACGGCCAGCTGTCGATGGCCGCCCGTGACGCGGTTGGGCCCACACAGGGCCCAAAGAGGGACTGCCCCGACCGCCAATAGCAGAACCGCTCCGGTCGGTGACGGTACGTGAGCCAACCTCCAACCCAGAGCAGCGGCGGCGACCACACCGGGCGTGGCTATCACAGCGACACCACAGATGAGAACGCCTAGATAAACGCCCTTGGGAACCCTGGCACCCAAGATCGCGAACACGATCGCCGCGGCCAGGGGGCCCTCCAATTGCAAGGCATGGCTTTCGGTCAACGATGAGACAGCTCCGATCAACAGGGCAAAAAGGCTGCCCGCGGTTAGCACAACTGAGAGGCGAGTGCCCGCAAGCAGCCGGGCCGTAGCCAGAATCATGATCACGATCAATCCCGCGTTGATCCAACCTGAGCCGGATGGAAAGATCCGAAATCCAAGCCACGCTGCGGCGGGGCCAGAAAGGAGCGCCAAGGTGATGCGGGGGGTCGATCCCGCCGACCCCAACCCCCAATCCTCATCGTCAGAGGCTTGGCGAATCAGACCAGTCGCAAGTGCTACCGCGGCAAAACCCCAACCCCATGGGGGCCCTACGGTGGTGCCCACATCGAAAGCCAGACCAGCTCCAGCCGTCGCGAGGGCAAAGCCATGGAGCCGCCGACCGTCGCCAAGGACGAACATCGCTCCCCCAATCCAGGCCAGGATCGCCCCGGTCACCGGCCACCCCGAACTCATCGTCGGGTCACATAGGCGAGGACGCCAAAGAGCACTATCCAGAACCAGATCGACCCCCGCGCCATGACGGCCTCCGCCCCGGTCGGGCGAGGCAGACCCAACTCCCCCAGGGCGAGCCTTGGGAATCGGCCGAGCAAGCTGGACGCGACCAGGCGGCCGGGAATCGAAATCAAGGGCGGGATAGCAAGGGGGGCGGCAAGGGGGGCCGGTGAATGACCTCTGTCCGAGCCTCGACCGATCACCATCAAGAGGCCGCCCAGCAGGAGGATGACGATCCCGATCGACAAAGCCGGGAAAGCGCCCGAGGCACTGGCAAAACCCGCGTAGCTGGCACGGAACTCGCCCCCCGAGGCGGACGCCGCCAACATTGGGACCAGGATCGCACTCTGCGGCCAGCCGACCAAGAGGCTGCCTCCGACCAATCCACCGCCGATGGCGATGCGAGCCGCGCGGCTGCCCTCATCTGCCTGGCCACCCTTAAGATGGGCGGCCCTAGCTCCCGCGAAGGCCAGGATTAGCCAGCCCAGGCCGGCTGCGACAGCCACCAGAGCCAAGGGCCCGCCCAGCTCGATTCCGTTCTGGATGGTCAGCAGCCAGGCGGTGAAGACCAGGCTGGGTGGCGCGCCCACAGCCAGGGCCGCTGTGAAAGCAAGGAGTCGGGGCCTTCCAGCCGGCAGCAGCGGCACCAGGGCCAAAACCAGAACGATTGCCGGAATCGTCGTCATCGTCGCCACCAGGCCCAAGGTCGAGCCAGAGCCGAGGCCCAGGAGCGCTAGACCGCTGAGAGCCCCAACCAGGTCGCCAAAGTACTGGGCCGGGGTCTTGGCGGCCTGTGCCCGCATCGCGGCAATTCCGAGTGCCACCAGGCCAACCGCTGATTCCCCCCCCTCAAGCCAGCCCGCTGGGAGTCCTCCCGTCGCCGAACCGTGAAAGCGCGACAGGTAGTAGAACCCAACGGGGATCATGACCGCCACCCCTAGAAGAGCGACCGAGCGGCGAGAGCCCGTCTCAAGATGGGACGACCAAGACAGGCCGGGAAGGAAGCCGGTCAGTAGGAGCCCTGCCACCAGCGGCACCAAGCCGAAGGCGGAAGCGATCAGGGTTGGGGGAAGAGCCGCCCATCGATCGGTGGCGGAATCAGTCTGGGCAAGCACACCTGCCCAAACAATCAGGATGGATGCGGCGGGAAGAACGAGGCGGAAGCTCGAGGGGACCGGGGCAGGATCCCGTTCCATGAGGGCTAGGAGCACGGTAGCGGCGGTGCCAAGGCCGATTGCCGAGACCAGCAATCCACCCGATTCAATTGCCAGCAGCCCTGACATTAAGGCGAGGCAGGCGGGCCAGGCTTCGACGGGGTTGCGTGCCTGGTCGGAGAGAAGGATTGCGCCGCCCAGCAGGAGAATAGTCGCGAACCAAGCCCCCAAAGCGTCCAAACGCAAAACCAAATCGATCCCGGCTCCGACCGATCCGAAGTCCACCTGGTCGATCCCGCGCGAGCCCGGCCAGACGAACACCTGCAACCAGAAAGCCAGCCAGGCTCCCACAACACACGCCAGCCAAGCGACCGATCCGTTCCAGCGAGTGAGGAGCCCGGATAAGACGCCGGTGACGAGGAGGACGGCGAGAGGGGCGAGAAGGAGGGTCAGAGGGTTAGCCCGGATCGACTGATCCATGACGGCCTAACCCACCTCACCGGTTGAACACGAAGTCCCACACGGCGCCGTCGCGACGAAAACTGCGCCGGCAATTTGGACAGGCTGTCGCCGTCTCACTCCAAACCAAACCAATCCTGCAAACAGGGCAAACAAGCTTCGAACCCAGTTCTGAGTGCGGCCTCTGGCGGCCCTCACGAGAATGCCTGCGAACTGGATCGGAGTGTGCGCCTGACCACCCCTTGGTTGCCCACAGGAATTGACTCGGGCCCCACCACCCCCGGCCCACTCGTTGGGCGCCCAACTCGGCGGCACACACGATCGGCCACAAGACTCTGGTTGCGAGTTGGGGGACTGCCCGTTCCCAGCGACGGAAGTTGTTGACACTCGCCACAACCGAGCTGTCGAAGCCCATATCCCCCAGTGTCTCCTGGATCGATTTCAGGCTGAAGTTCCAATAAGGCCCTGCATCACTGCTGATCGAACGAGGGGCCCCGGTGCTCAACCAGGTGGCTCCGCGCCCGGAGCGCAGTCGCGCCAAAAGGTGGTTCTTGATCGGCACATCCACGATCCAGTCTCGAGCAACTACCCGTCCCATCTCGCCCAAGCCTGCGTCGATTTCGGTCAGGTGGTGGAGAACCCTGATCACCAGCCCGCAGTCGAAGGCATCGTCGCCGAATGGCAGGTGATAAAGATCCGCCCGGACCAAGGTCAGGCGGCCTGAGGCGACATGGTCAGGCCAAAGCTCAGCCGCCCGTCGGAGGTTCCCGGATGAATAGTCAACTAACACGGCGTTGTCGACACGATTGAGATAGTGGGCGGCGTTGCGACCAAAGCCACCCCCGAAGTCAACCAGCCATGGGATGTGCCCGATCTTGGCCATGAGCCTGCTGAGAACCTGGGCTTCGGCCCAATGCTCGTACCGGCGCCCCTCCCAGAATGAGCGGTAATCGTAGTCACGGAAATCGTAGTCGGCGATCACGGGGGGGTTGCGATCAGTCATCTGTGTTAAGGGGGGAGCCGCACGCAGCGCGGCTGAACCCCCTCAAGTCTGACCTAGGCGAGCAAGGAACGTTCAGGGGGCGGGAGTCTGGGCTGGGATCGGGGCTTGATAGGCCGCGATCTGGCGGCCGACATCAGTGACCAGATCGCCAAGTGCCAGGGTGACATCTGCATTATGGAAGCCCCAATCGGCTCCACCAACCTCGGTCAACCGAGGCCTGGGGTCCGTGCTGGGACTGATCTGGGTGACCTGGAGCCAGCCGGCCCCGCCTTGGTTCATGCACTGGCCCGAATAGAACAGCGGCAGCTCGAGCCATTTTGTGGCTGCGATCCTCCTCCACGGAAGCAAAGTCATCGGAGTGGGCCGGAATTGATCGAGAGGCGCCTCCCCACCCCGTAGATCGGCGGGATTGATGCATAGGACTTGTACACCGGCGGTGGTGGTCTGGCCCGATTGGAGGCTGACCCCAGTACCCGGTCGCCCGAAGATCGAACCGCTCGGAGGGAGCCCGGGGAACGACGAGTAAGCGATCACACACCCGGTTTGGCCATCGGAACGACACGGTGGGATGTTCTCGAAAGTTCCGCCCGCGTTACCCAACAAGGGGATGGTCACGTTGCCTCCCAGGATGATTGCCGAAACCATGCGGGATCTAAGAGTTGGGTCGGGATCGATCTCCCCGCGCAGCAGCTTGATCAGCTCCGCCGCTCCCTGAGAATCACCGATGAAGACGATTGGCCTCCCCGCGTTGTAGTGGGTGAGATAGTCCCGCCAGCCCGAGAACAGGCTCTGATAGGCAAGGGCGTCAGCAACTGGATTGGAAGCCACCCCCGAGGCCAGGCCCTTTAGGGTTACCTGTTTGTAGATTGGTGCCCAGACGTTGCAATCTTGCGAAAACCGCGCCGCCTGGCTCGTTGCCACGCCCGACTCAGAGGCCTGGACTTGGAGGTCCGCATTGGTCGTGGACTCGGTGCTGACGGTGGGGTAGACATAGAAGCAGTCGACCGGGAGGAGGCTGGGGGAGGCGAAGGTCTCCGTCCGTTTGCTCCCATCCGCAAGCCAGGCGGTCGCCGTGAGGTCGCCCCTACAGGGGTCGGGATTGAACCCCGGGCGGCAGAGCCAGACCGTCCCGGCTGGGTCCGGAGTGACCGGTGTAATTCGGCCGACCAGGCCTCCCAGGCCGCAGGCGGACCCCAACGATAACACCAGGACTAACCAGGCTGAGAGCGCGACACCGGTGCGCCGTGGTCGACCGTCGGCGGGATTGAAACGGGAAGTCACAGGCCTAATTCTGACCATTCTCGGGAGTGTTGGAACGAGCTCTTCGATACGGCCACGTGGGTAAGGGACGAGCTCTGCACCAGAGCAATGGGTCGGTCAGGCATCAGTTGCCGTATTCGGGGAGCTTGCGACACCCGCCTAGCCTCGATCGCTCGGCTCGCCTAATTAGGAAGAGACCACCCCCAAGACCTCGGCCGCCGCTCTTAAGCCCAATCGCCCGTGTTGTCGTGCACCACCTCGACCCACCGCGGACACAGCCGGCCCTTAGTGAGAGCCTTCGGCCCGTGCTGCAACCAGCGGTTGAAAGTCTGCGGGGGCGACCCAGAGTGGTCGGGCGATTTCGGCTTCGAGGACATAACCCGTCGCTCCAGCCGGACCAGGTTTGTCCGCCTTCGTCCGACTCCTCGCGTCTTCATAGCATCCCGGGTCCAAGTCCACCCAAATCAACCCAATGCCCAATTGCAGCCTGCACCACTGTAGTGGCCCACTACAACGGATCGGGTTAAGGCGCCATCGCGACCGGCTCTCTCACACCGTAGGCAGCGGTGGACGAGTGCGCGGAGGTCAGGGTCAGCGTTGGGCCCCAGCCCGGACCGAGGGCAAAGACGGCGACGGTGACTGTGGCCGTTGCCGTGATCGTCGTTCCTCCCCCGGCAACCGAACAGTCAACGGCGGATTTTGAGCGAAGGCTCGAATCCTGGGCGAGTTGAGATGTGATCGCGGCCTCGCAAAGCTGGACGGCTGAACCGGCGAGCTTGACCCGGCTTTCGAACAGGGTCGACTGATCGATATCACCCGCCCCGTTCTGAGCTCCGACCAGGACGGCGTTATCGAGGATCCCGTAAACCTGGTAGGCCTGCGCTAAGTTGACAATTCCAAACACCAACCCTCCCATGACCAGGGCCAGAAAGATGGCAAAGAAAGCGGCGGTCTGGCCCGCCTCGGTCGCAGAGAGACTCCTAGTTGGGCTTGGCACCGAGATTCATGCTCCTCGGTAGGTGGATGTGGCCATCTTGACGGTGACCCGCATCTGGAGGTCAGGGAACGGCCAGATGACCGCGACGGGCGTGCGAGACAGGGCAACGGTTGCAACCCCAGTGCACGTGACATCGTCGCCCGGTTCATATCCTCCCCGAGCAATGGGACCTGCCGGGACCTGGCATTCCAGCGATTGGGCCCTCAGAGATGAATGGTGCTCAATGGTCCCCACCCACGCCGCCTGGGCATAGAGTTGAGAAAGATCGCCATTCTCGGCCGGGGCGGTTGATGCCCCCAAGGCGGCCAGCGAGGTGGCCGTATATAGATCGGTTTGGGCTGTTGTGAGGACAGACACTCCCCCTACGAAAATCACGATGGCGACCAAAACCGGTACCACGAATGCGGTCTCCAACCCTGCCTGACCCCGCTCGGTAGGGCTCAGGACCCTCACGGCTGGAACGCGGCCAGATGTCCGGTCGCCTCCTCGTCCAGTGGCCAGATCCAGCCCGGGATGAGGCCAGCGGGCTCGCCCTTCACCGCCACGGTGATATTTCTCGCCCCATCGACCATGAAGCAGATCTCGACATGGGCAACTTGGGTGGGGGGACAGGGCTTGGGCTGGTTGCAGCCATCGGCTCCGAGCGCCCCGCTTCCCTGCAGGCTGACTTTGGTCCCGAAGAGAGCCCCGCCCAGGGTCTGATCGGCCACAATTGCGGCGCGATCGTAGTCAGCGCAGTCCAGGTTTGTTTCACTGGCCAGGACAGCCTCCCTGGCCCCCCGGGCCGCGGCATTGACCGCAACCTCCTGTTCCAATGTGTGGACCACGATCGCAAGCGAAATGAAGATGGTGGTCATGAACGGCACCGCCGCAAAAGCGAATTCGACCATGGCCTGCCCGCGTTGACCCCTCGGTCGGCATGTCATCACCCACCAAGGTTGCCAGGTCTGGCGCGGACGAATGACGGACAAACTCAATCACCGTTCCAATCCCGAACTGTCTCGGCATTGTGTCCCGACCGGCACCCCTGGCCGGTTAGCATTCCCGGAGATGGCAGTACCGGGTCCGTGGCGGCCAATGGGGCTTTTGGACATCCTCGACGAGGCGGTCCGCCTTTATCGATCCCAGTTCGTCCTGATGGCAACGATCACCCTGATTGGGACCATCCCATCTCTGGCCATATTTCTACTCAGCGGCGGCAACCACCTAATCAACGCATTCAGCACAGCGATCACTCACCCCAACAGCCAGACCGACCCATCGAGTCTCGGTTACAGCAACGGGATCGCTTTACTCCAGTACCCTGTCTCACTCATCCTGCTGCCTTTCTCCACCGGACCGATCCTCCTCGCCGCCATCGAAACCATCATGGGCCGTAAGACGACGCTTGGTTATGTCTACAAAGAAACCGCCCGCCGCTACTTCGGGCTGTTGCTCCTAAACGTAATCCTGATCTTGGGCGTACTCGTCCCGATTGCTTGTTGTATTGGACTACCACTGTCGATCTGGCTAATCGGCCGCTGGATCCCGGCCCTCCCGGCCTTGCTTGTGGAACGGGTCTCCGCTGGCGCCGCCCTCTCGCGCTCATGGTTCCTGACCGACCGGGCTTGGACCCGCAGCTTCGGATCGCTGGCGTTGGTGGTCCTGGTTGGCGACGTCGTGATCCCCGCTGTCATTCCTGTCCTGGTCGGTCTGACCGCTCTCATTCCCAAAATCTCGCTGGATACCCACCTGGCGATCGGCACGGTGATCTACATCCTCGTCTCACAACTGGATTACCCGCTCGTGGCCCTGGTCACCGCGCTGCTTTACTTCGATCTGAGGGTCCGGCGCGAGGCGTTCGACCTGGAGTGGGTCGCCTGGACCGAATTGCGAACCGCGCCCAGTTCGGTCTAGAGCCGGCCTCGAGAGGGATGGCCGATGTCTAATCCGAGATCCACACCATGGCGACTCCTTCTCCTCCTCGTGGTGGTGATTGCTGCCCTTGGGGTCGTCCCGGCCAATGCCGACAGCCCGGCTTATCTCGTTTCGATCGAGCAGGCGCAGCGCATCCTCGCGGTGTCGAATGGGGGAACGCCCGCCCAGCAACTGACCGCCGCCCAGAACGCGAACCTAGTTCTGCGGGAAAGCATTGGCATCAATCAAAGCGAGATTCTGGACGACCTGACCGCCACCCCGCCCGACATAGCCGACGCCCAGACCCGGCTCGCCGCCCTGGTCAAATCACTCCGGGACCAGGCCAATACCGACAACCCCAAGGCTGATCAGGCGAAGCTCCAATCCATCCTCTCCCAACCCCGGTATGCCCCCCCCACGGACCTTTTGGGGCAATTCTGGAGATGGCTGTTGACCCAGATCGAGAACCTGCTATCGACCCTCAACCTCAATCTTCACCTGGGCCGCCTTTCCGTCGTCTTGGCGGAGATCCTGATCGGTGCCGCGATCATCGGCGTCCTGGCTCTGATGGCTTGGATCATCGTCCGGGGCAGGCCGAACCGAAACCGCACGCCAGATCCAGCCGGCAGGGTTATCAACCAAACCGCCCGGACATTTGCTGAAGATAACTTTGCCGAAGCCGAGCGCCTGGCCGCCGCCGGCGATTTGAGTGGCGCCCTGCGAGCCTTGGCTCACGCGGTGGCGACCGAGCTCAGCGGCCGGCCTTACTGGGATAGCAGCCCCCTGACCGTCCGGGAACTATTCAGGGAGACCTCTCGGCTGGATCAGCTCCGCCCCCTGCTCCTCCCCTTCGAGCGGGCCGTTTACGGCCACCAGGCTCCGGAGGCCGCTACCTACGCCGAAGCTGCCCGCGTGGCCGGTTCCTTTCGGGCGAGGCCGTCATGAGATCTCGCTCGGGGATACTCATCCTCGTCGGTGTGGCGATTGTGGTCGCGATCCTGGCCCTGGTCCGAGGCAACGGCTCCCAACCATCGGTGGATCACCAATCGAATAGCGACGCCGCGGATGGAACTTCCGCGCTCAAGGCTTACGCGTCTGCCTTGGGTCACCCAGTCACGACCCTCGATTCGGACTTCACCCTCCCCCACTCCGACGCCATCATGTTTGTCTTCACCCCAGATCAACCATTTACGATCGACGAGGCCCAGGCGCTGTCTTCCTGGATCAGTCGGGGCGGAACCCTTATCTACGCCAACGAGTCGCCCGATCCGGCACTTGACCCAACCCTCAGTCTTCATCGAAGCGACGGCGAGACCTCCCTTGATGCCCTTGGAACCCTGGCCGGCCTTGCGGGAGTCCAGAGAGTGACCGGCAGCACACTGG
>DASZFH010000316.1:0-3559 GCA_035939985.1 Candidatus Dormiibacterota bacterium | reverse complement strand
AATCGTGGTTCCGAACTTCAATCGCGCCGCAACGATCGGCCGTACCTTGAACTCGATCGTCAGCCAGACTTACACCGACTGGAGCGTGGTGGTGGCAGATAACGCCTCCACCGACAGCTCGGTTTCGGTGGTCGAGGCTCTTGGCCACCCGCGGATAAGGGTGGTGCAACGCCTTCGCAACATCGGTTTTGTTGCCAGCTCGAACCTTGCCCTGGGCGAGCCCGAGATCGATCAGGCTGATTACATTGCCCATTTGCACGCTGACGATTGCTGGGAGCCAAACTTCCTGGAGCGGATGGTTACCCTCCTGGACGGCTGTCCGACCGCATTGATGGGAACCTGCGCGGCCCGTCAGGTTAATCCCGATGACCTCGATGGTGAGGGGGTGGTTTCCGGGCTCCACCAGTTCGCCGGCCCTGGGCCCTTGATCCCATCCGCCAGGGCGGCTGAGATCCTCTCCCATGGCAACAGCATCTTCTGGCCCACCGTCCTCGCTCGCCGCGAATTGCATCGAGTGCTGCCCGCATGGGATCACCAGATGAACGGCTGGGTCGATTGGTTGATGTGGCTGCGAGCGGCCAGTCGGGCTGACATTGCGGTCAGCTCGGAGCCGCTGGCTCGATACACGCTGGTCCAAGACGTGAGTGAGACGGCCGCTGCCCATGTTCAGTACGCCAAGGGCACCGACCTGCAGCGGGCGGGCCGCCTGATCGAGCTTGAGTGGACCGAGAGCTGGCCTTTCGCCGGCGCCCGGAGCAAGATCCGCCGACGCATACCCTTGGCGTTGCTGGCGGAGGCCCATTGGCTCTTTGGACACGGCGACCCTGCCGGCGCTCGGCTGCACGCCCGTCTCAGCCGAGCCCTGGCTCCGACCCTCGGCTTGCGTCTATTCGCGGCGCTGATCGAGTTCGGGCTCCACCTCGCTGGAATCGGCGCGGTGCAACGCATCGCGGACCGGTTGGCCGTGGCGCTGGGAACTCGGATGATCGCGGCCCGGTTTTCCCATGGCTAAGCCGATCTCGGCGAAGCGTGCGCTGGTGATCGGAGCCAGCGGACAAGTGGGAGGGGCGGTCTGCCGAGCCCTCGAGCAGCAGGGCTGGACGGTGATCGGGACCGGGCTCAGCCACCTTCAGGCCGGTTTCCGCCGTCTTGCCCTTGGGGACGCCGCCGGGGTCTCGGCGCTGATCCAGGAGGTGGAGCCAGAGCTGGTCGTTCTCGCCGCGTACTACGGAAACGTGAACCTCTGCGAACGCGAACCCGGGAAGACCGAGGAACTCAACGTCGCCGGGACTCTTCAGGTCGCCGCCGCCGCGACCGAGGTGGGGGCCAGGCTGATCTGGTACTCGACCGACTATGTCTTCGACGGCAAGGCCGGGCCATACGACGAGGCGGCGACCCCCAACCCTGTCAACGTCTATGGGCGGGCCAAGCTGGCCGCCGAGAGCGCGTTGCTGCGGGGCCACCCCGACGCATTGGTGATTCGTACCACCCAGGTCTTCAGTTGGGAACCCGAGTCGATGAATTTCGCGATGCAGGTCTGGAGGACGCTGTCGTCGGGTACCCCGATGCGCGTGGCCTCTGACCAGATTGGGAACCCGACCCTGGCTGACTATCTCGGGGAGGTCACGGTCCGGCTCGCGGAGGCGGGCGTCACCGGCCTGATCAACGTGGTCGGTGGAGACCGGCTCGCCCGTTCGGAGTTTGCCCGCCGGCTGGCCCGAACCTTCGCCCTCGACCCGGATCTGATCCTGCCAGTACCAACCAGCGAGATGGCGGGTGAGGCGGCTCGCCCACTTGAGACAGGGTTGCGGACGGCGCGATTGGAGGCGCTGCTGGGGACATCACCCCTGTCACTGGACGACAGTCTGACCAGAGTCCGTCGCCAGTGGCGGACGGCGACCCACCGGCCTGGCGGCCCCAAATCGGTGACCACTGAGGCGGCCGTATTGAAGCAGGAGATTCTGGAAAAGGTTCGGGCCTATCATGCGGTGGCTCACGCCCAGCCGGAGTTCATCCCGGGCCGCTCCCGCCTTAACTACGCGGGCCGTGTATTCGGGCCCGAGGAGATCGTCAATCTAGTCGATGCGAGCTTGGACTTCTGGCTCACGCTGGGGCCATGGGGTGACCTCTTTGAACAGAACCTACGCAGACGAATCGGAGTTCGGGATACGGTCCTGGTCAACTCCGGGTCATCCGCCAACCTGGTCGCGGTCACGGCCATCACCGCTCCCAACATTCCGGATGGTCTGAGGCCGGGGGACGAGGTCATCACCCCAGCGGTGACATTCCCAACCGCTCTGGCCCCCATCCTGCAGAATCAGCTGGTTCCCGTCCTGGTCGATTGCGAACTGGGCACCTACAACCTCGACCCCAATTTGATCGAGGCGGCGATCGGGCCTCGGACCCGCGCCATCCTCTCACCTCACACCCTCGGCAATCCATTCGACCTGGCGGCGGCCAGAGACATCGCCAACCGCCACAACCTCTTTCTGATCGAGGACTGCTGCGACGCGCTGGGGTCGACCTTCGCGGGTCGTCAGGTGGGGACGTTCGGCGACCTCTCCACCATCAGCTTCTTTCCCGCCCACCACATCACCATGGGGGAGGGGGGAGCGGTCATGGTCAACCGGCCCGGCCTGGCCCGGGTGGTGCGCTCACTGCGGGACTGGGGGCGTGACTGCTGGTGCGCCCCAGGTGAGTCAAACAGCTGTGGCAAGCGCTTTGGCTGGTGCTTGGGTGATATGCCCCAGGGCTACGATCACAAGTTCACATACACCCACGTTGGCTACAACCTCAAGCCCACCGATATGCAGGCGGCGGTCGGGGTTGCCCAGCTGGAGCGCCTTGATGGCTTCATCGCCGCTCGGCGGGCAAACTTTGCCCATCTTTATGCGGGCCTCCAAGCTTTTGAGAACGAGTTGGTCCTGCCCCGCTGGGATCCACGGGCGGAGCCGTCCTGGTTCGGGTTCCCGATCACGGTCCGCAATGGCCGCCGGTCGGAACTGGTGCAGTGGTTGGAGGAGAGTCAGATCGAAACCAGGGACATGTTCGGCGGCCAGATCCTGCGTCAGCCCGCCTATCGCAACGCCAACGTGCGGGTGGCGGGTGACCTCGCGAACAGCAATGTGGTGGCCGAGTCGACCTTTTTCCTCGGGGTTTATCCAGGATTACGGCCAGAGATGCTCGACTATATGCTCGCGCGCTTCAAGGCCTTCTTCGAGACCCGCCTTTGATTACCCCTCGGGTGACGGTCCTAATGCCCAATTTCAACCATGCCCGCTTCCTGCCCCAGTCGGTGGGGTCGGTGTTGGGCCAGACTTATTCTGATTGGCGACTAATCGTGTCGGACAACGCCTCCACGGACGAGTCACTCCAAGTTCTGGCTGGATTTGACGATCCTCGCATCAGCATCATTCGCCAGGACATCAACGTCGGGCTGATGCCCAACATCAACCTTCTCCTGGGCCAGCTGACGGGCGACTTCTCGGTCGTCCTGCCCGCGGACGATTGGTGGGAACCGACCTTTTTGGAAGAGACGGTGTCGATGTTGGACGCCCAC
>DASZFH010000315.1:0-8343 GCA_035939985.1 Candidatus Dormiibacterota bacterium | reverse complement strand
CGAACCTCGGGCCACTCCTCATCGACGATGGCGTACCAGGCGGTATCCCTGACCCGATCGTCTTGGAAGACCATGTGCTTTCGGAAGACCCCCTCGAAGCGACCCCCGATTTTCTCAATCGCCGCTCGTGATCGCAGATTGAGCGCATTGGTTTTTAGTTCGACCCGCTGACAGCGCAGCGCATCGAATGCCTGGCTGAGGAGCAGGCGTTTGCAGGCCGGGTTGATCGCGGTTCCCCACGCTTTTCGGGAATACCAGGTCCAGCCGATTTCTGCGCGGCGATGTTGTGGGGAAAGATCGGCGAATGATGTGTGGCCGACAACCTGGCTGGTTCTAGCGTCAATGACCGCAAAGGGCGCCTCGGTTTCCGCCTTGGCGGCAGCAAGCCGCGCATCGAACCAGAGATTGAAAACGTCGATTCCAAGGTCTGCCCTGACGGGCAGCCATTCCCATATTCGAGGATCCTGGGCGATCGTCCAGAGAGGCTCGCGGTGCCACTTATCAAGGGGTTCAAGAATTGCCGCCGCCCCGATGAGCGGGATTGAAGGGTTCGCGGGCCAGCTCAGATTAGGGACCATCCCATGACCTTTGCATCTGTCCTATTCCCCGAGCGGCTATTCGCGCGCGTTTAGGGGGCCTCGAACTCTGAAACATCGATAGTCTTGCCGGCGGTATGGGCCAGTGGGCGGAAGAACCTTGGAGCGGAAATCGCCCACTCTTCCTTCTCGAGCAGGCGCCAGGCCCAACTCGGGTTTCGCTTGACCCGTGCCCGAGCACTGTACAGGGCTCGAGACATTAGTTTGATGCCTTCCAAGCCCGGCAGGCGACCGATTTTCTCGTCCACAGCCAGCAGCGAGGCCTCACCCTCCGCATCGTCAAACAGGTAGAGGGCGAGGGCGTCCAGTTCCTCTTGGGTTTTGACCCCCTGGCCAACTGGGACCCAGACTCGGTCGAGCAGAAATCGATCGAGCCGCTGAGCGCCCTTATTGTCAGAGAGCCAGCTCTTAGAACTGTTGAAGTAAAAGGCGAAATGGCGGCGTTCGTCCTTGGTTATCCGGCCGAGCAGATCCTGGAGGACAGGATGGCCGCTCTTGCGGGCCAGAGCCTGATAGGCGGTTGCGGTGGAAAGCTCGTTGATCGCCCCGATGGTGAGGTAGACCGCCGTGAAATCCTTAAGCACCCACGAGGCTGCCATCGTTGTGAAGATGCTCAGGGTGTTGGACACGCCCAGTTTGGCCCGAACGTTGCCGATCCGCTGATCACCGTCGAATTCGATTCCGTACAGATTCAGGAACTTGGTCAGATTTTCGCCGTGCCAGAGCTCCTCGTAGTTCCAGCAGGCCAGAAAGGAGGTCAGGACCGGGTCCATGCAGGCCCGAGTGACCATGAGGTGAGACATGTAGAGAGGGACGTGATTCTCGATGTCCATCATGTAGTGGAGGCAATAAAGGTCACCGCTGGAGAGCGGGTGCTGCGTGACGGCGCTCCAGTCGACTCCGGTCACGTCAACCTTGCGCGATTCTTCTTTGTAGCGATCGATCGTGAAGCTCATCGTCTAGTGGTAGGGACCTCGTCCAAGTACGGATCAATGTCGAAATCGGAGCTCAAGCGTCCCACCGGGGTACCGTTTGCCGTGTGGGGTTCGCGGCAGTGCGTCAAACTCAGAGGTGACGGGGGGCCGCATCTAGATTATGGGCCAGAGGTTGCCCCGGCTGCCCCTTCAATACCTGGGGCTGCACCAGAACCTGCTCTGGATGCGTCGTGATGGGCTGGTCCGGCTGGTCCCCTTCAGCGCGCTGGCGCTGGCGGTGGAGGTGATCTGGCACCCCCGATGGATGGGCTTTAGCTTGGGCCGACTGGATGCTCAACTCTGGTTCGGATTCACCGGCGCGGTGGTCCTTTTCGTTGGGTCTGCCGGGGTTCAAAGGTTGCTCAGCCAAGCTCGAGGAGGTATGACCGTTCCCTCGGGGCCGGGCTCAGCATCTGTAGAGGGAGGCTATTACCTACTCAACGGACCGATCGAGGAAGCCGTATTCCGGGGTTTCGTGCAGGGGGGCCTGGGGATGGTGGTCCCGATTCCGATCGCGATGACCATAGCCACCGCCATCTATGTCCTCTATCACCGACTCGGACCTTGGCCGTGGCCTGATGTCGCCGCCACGGCTCTGGTCGGGGTACCCTTGGCGCTCGCGTTCTGGCTTTTGCCGGGCCCGCCTTCCCTGCTCGGGGTCAGCATCGCGCACATTGGAGCGACATGCGGTTTCCTTGGTCCCGGCACTTACTTGATGCGTCGGCTGAACCTGGTCTGACGCCTCGCCAGATCACGGTTCTGTCCCTATGTGGCCTTTCGGTCATCATGGCAACGTTCGACGGGTCGCTTCTCTTTCTAGCCCTGCCACGAATCGCGACCGACTTCAGCGCTCGCCTCGGGGATCTTTCAAATCTTGGGTCGGTGGTTGCTGTTGGGGCTTTGGGTGCCTTACCCCTGGGCATCCTGGCCGACCGCAAGGGCCGCCGACGCCTGATCGCGATCGGGGTGGCAGCCTTCTCCCTTGCCGACCTTGCCGGTTCGCTCGCCCCGACGCTGGCGGCCCTGGCCGCGACTCGCGTTATAGCCGGCTGCTTCGAAGGGTTGGTTGGAGGGGTGGCAGCGGCCATGGTGATTGAGGAGATGCCCGCCCGCCATCGCAGCCTGGCGATCGCCGTGGTGACCGCATCGTCAGGAATTGGAGGCGCCGCGACCTTGATCGGCTATCCGCTCATGAACCAAAGTTGGCGGCCTCTATATGCCTTGGGGGGAATTGGCTTTTTGGTATCGGGGGCGGTATGGGTATGGTTGCCGGAGAGTCAGGTGTGGGAGGCGGCGGGGCCATCGGCATCAGCCTTAGGGCGCTTGTTTAAACCCCCATGGAGGGGCCGCCTGGTGATTTTCTCAGTTGTGGCGGCTCTGGGCTCGTTAGCGTACGAGCCCGGAGGTTTATTCGTGGCTTTGTTTGGCAGTCAGCATTTGAGGCTCACGGCGGTTGCGATCAGCACTCTGATCTTCGTCTCGGGGGCCCTTTCCGTCCCGGGTTACCTGTGCGGCGGGTGGCTGGCGGATCGATTTGGTAGGCGGCTGCCAGGCACGGCCCTTTTTCTGGCAGGTGGCACTGCCGCCGGGTTCACCTACCTCTTTGGAGTTCGTGGGTATCAGATCGGCAATCTGGTTTGGGGCTTCCTGACCGGTGCGATGACGCCCGTTCTCACGGCATGGTTCGCTGAACTCTTCCCCACCCGTTCGCGAGTTACAGCGGAGGTCAGCTACAGCATCGTGGCGGCGGCGGGGGGCATTCTGGGTCTCCAACTCCTCAGCGTTTTCGGCTTTGGCCTCGGCCTTGGTCATGCCCTGGCCCTTCTCGCTGTCGGACCGTTGATTGGTGGGGGGCTGCTCCTGTTCCTTCCGGAAACGCGGGCCCAGCCTCTGCCCGACTGATGCTGACCCCGGCCCCCCTTCCGTGGCGATGACACCCAACACACCATGCGGCAGCGCCTACAAGTACTGACCGGAACGCTAATCCTCCCCCGTCGAGAGGACTGGGCTTCCTCCGACATGACAGCACCAGTCGAATGCTGGTACCTTTGCTTACAAGATCAAACGTCAGGTTTGTGTCTGAGCCCCAGCATCGTTAAAGCTTGCGTAGGGGCCCTCATATCGAATAAGGTAACTACCGTCAGTTCACCTGCTCCGGGCCGCGGGATGGCCCCTGGACTCTAACTTGATCCTCAATCCTCTACTCTCGCCACTCTTGGTGCTCTCGGGGGACTTCAACCAAGTCAACTCGGCTGGTGAGTTCGCGGGCAGCGGCTCCTCATGAGCGGTCCGAACCCGGGTGACATCCTCCCGATCTGGGATCCACAGATTCCAGGGGAGGTGATCCAATACGGTCGTCTTGGGATTCGCATCCGTCCCGACAGTCCGGCCGCTGCCAAGCTTGCCTTCATACCTGATGGGCGGCAGTGGCTGTGCGATGTGCTCAACGAACACAAGCAGATGGATGTCGGCTACCTGGTCAAGTCGCCGGAGCGACCTCTTGAGATAACGGGGTTGGTCGATCAGACGCTCCTTCAGGGCAAGCTCGGTCGAACGCCCAAGGGACTGGCGCTGGAAGTCATCGATATGAATCAGCTTGAGGCGCCCGACTACGAGATGGATGAGAAGATGCGACGCGCCCGTCTCATCTACCAGGAGCTGCAATTGGTCGAAGAATGGGATGGCGACCTCGAGGGCTTCACGGCCATCGAAATGCGGGAGAAGGCCAAGACCGCGCCCATTCTCGATTCGACCATGCGGTTCATCGAGCATCTGCGGCAGTACCGTGAATCGCTGGCTGAGGCTGGGATTCGTCGGTATGAGTCCAGCGAGCAATGGATCGAGTGTCCGCATTGCGACACCGAGGTGCCCACTGCGGATGGTCTCAAATGCACCAATTGCGGGAAGGACATGCGGGCCGGCGAGTACGTTCGGGCTTGGCTGCGCCTGATCGACGATCAGGATGCGCGCATCTACCGCGGTATCGATTCGCTGACCGTCCGTTCGGCGGGCTACCCGGAATACCGGGGTATGTCCCTTGACCGTGTCCAGGGGTCCAATCTCTGGGTTTCATTTCGTCGCTACGATCCGCTGCCCGACGAGGGGATAATCCTTCCCACCGCCAGCGTCGAGATGTTCGAGGCCCAGCGGTCAGTGATCCGGCAAGTACAGATCGGAAGCCCTCGCTCAACCGCCCTTGCTGCTCTGCTGGCGGACCCGGGCTGGCTGGGCGGACCGCCCCGAGTCACCCTGGAAGGTCGGAAAGCCCACCACCTGCCCGACCCTAACGAGGAACAGGCGGAGGCGGTGGCTCGCGTAATGGGCATGCGCCCGGGCCAGCTGTACCTGATCCAGGGTCCTCCTGGAACGGGTAAAACCACCGCGATCGTGGAGTCGATTCGTCGCATTCTTGGCCGCCACAACAGCCACTCGATCCTTCTTTCCTCTCACTCCAACGACGCCGTCGACACGGGACAGGAACGCCTCTTGGGCTTTTCTCACGTTCGCCAGGCACGCGTGGCGGAGCCGGCCAAAGTGCCTCGGCGTCTGCGTCATACGCTTTTCGACGGCGACGATCTCGACCAGTTCAACCTCGTGGCCGGCACCTGCAACCGGCTTGCCATCGACAGCCGACTCCGGTTCCGGGTTTTCGATTGGCTGATCCTGGACGAGGCCAACAAGGTTCGAGCCAACGAAGCTCTGGCCCTTTTCCCGCTTGCCAAGCGTTGGGTGATGATCGGTGACCTCAAGCAGCTGCCGCCGGTCATGGAGGATGCGGCATCCAACTTCGAGATCCGTAATGAGCTTGACGAGATGGTGCGCGACTCGAGCTTTTACGGCTGGATCTGGGATCAGATGGCGCCCGGGTCGAAGATCATGCTGCCGCGCCAATACCGGATGCGAGAGCCGATCGGACGCCTGGTCTCAGACCTGTTCTACGGGGGCAAGCTCCTCCACGAAGCGCCCCATCCCAAGATGCCCCTTCCCTGGCCCTTCGATCGGGAGTTGGTTTGGGTGGACACGGGTGCCCAGGACGAATATCGCGACGCGCAAAAGAGCGTCGCCAATGAGTTTGAGGTAGCCCTCTGCAAGGACATCACGAGCATCGTCCGCAAACGTGTGCGCAAGGCCAAGCTGGCCGTTATCGCCATGTACTCAAGTCAGGTCAACAAGTTGCAGAGCGCCCTCAAGGGCATTGTCCCGCCCGAGGACATTGAATCGGTCGACGCTTTCGAGGGCCGCGAGTCTGACGGGGTGATCCTCTCGCTGGTCAGGAGCAACGATCGAGCGGCGATCGGGTTCCTCAACGATCCCAATCGAGTCAATGTCTCGATCTCCCGGGCCCGCAAGTTGTTGGTGATCGTCGGCGACTCCAAGACCGTCATCGGGGGGGCTCCCGAGCTCTTCGGCCCACTGTTTGAGAGAGCCCAAAGGGAGGGATTGGTGGCGGGAGTTGGTGCGGTCGTGACCGCCTGCCAACGGGTCGGAATTCGCTCCCAGGTGCAGCGGCTCTCAAGGCCCAAGAACGGCGACAAGCGACGCCAACCGAACCGCAGGCGCAGACGTGGTCGGGATCAGATCACAGATCAACCAGTCGGAGGTAATGGGCAAGTCACACAGGTGGCCCAGGAGATTCTTGAGCAGCCTCCAGTGACCTCGCCCGCAGGTGTCAAGAAACCCAGAAGCCGCAGGCGAGGTCCGCGACTCAAGAGCAACGCTCCAGGGTCGGTTGAGCCGATGGTGGCGGCTGTCGATTCTCCCGAGGTGCCCCCTGAGCCGGCTGCTGCAGTGCCGGTTAGGCGTTCTCGACGGGTGGTGGTTGACCGTGCCAGCGACCCCGACCTCGCCTCCGCCCTTAGCCAGCCTTTCGAGGTTGATCAGCCTGCGACTTCGGTGGCCCCGAAGCGGGCCGCGCGCAAACCGAGATTGAGCGTGGGTGACAGTGGAGGCGTACTCCCAGGCTTGGGCGAACCAGGTCCCGATTTGACCCTTCACAGCAAACCCACGACCAAAAGTGGACCCCGGAGGGCCAAGGTCGCCACCAATCCAGGTCATGAGAACACCGGCGCAGGTACCAAGGCCAAGATCTCGACCAGGCCGTCTCGACGTCGGTCGACTTCGGCCAACGAATCTACGGCGAGTGAGGCGGTTCCAGCGGAAGCCCAAGCCTGAGTCGTTGTGGGGTAGTCGAGGGGGGTCACAGGCCCAGCCTCCGCCGCCCCCGTACGGGGGAGACGGCGGAGTGATTGGGATCTGTGTCTAGGGGGTGAGTGGAGTGAAGCCGGTGGTGTCGGTGGCTCCGCCATTGCCGAGAGTGGAGTAGGTCGGCTTCTCGACCAGAATCGGCTGTGTTGACGCAATGACCAGTCCCATCTCAGACTGGGTCCCAATTGCGCCCAGATCGCTGAAGATCTGGACCGTCTTGCGGCTGTTGGCCTTGACTGTCACCTGGGTCGGGTTGAGCTGTCCATTCAGGTTGTAGTTCTTGATGGTGACGCTGGCGTCGGTTGAACCCGAGTTTTGCAGAGTCAGGTAGTCGAAATCACCGACCAGTGTGTCAGCCTGGGCGAATTCGAACGTAGAGCTCGCTCCGTTCGATCCAACCACCACCGTGGCTCCGGCAACCATGCCGGTTCCGAAGTCATGGGCCATGTACATGGGTCGTTCGGCGACGATGGGCTGGCTATCGCTGGCGATGTGTACTGATACCCCACCTTGATTGGACCCAACCCCGTACAGGGGATTGAAGACCTCGACCGTGACCCGGCTGTGGGCGGCGATCGGCACGGCCTTGGCGATTGGACCGCCACTCTGCAACTGGTAGGTCAAGGTTGCGTTGGTCGATAGGCCCGAGGGATTCTCCAGGGAGAGGTATTCCCAGAATCCGGGGAGGGTCGAACCTTCAGCGAAGTCCCAGGTCTTGGCGGCCGCAATCGCACCGGCGCTTACGTCTCCGTCATGGATCGGGGTTGGGCCTTGAAATCCGAAGCCGTTGACGTACATTGGCCGCTCGGCAACGATCGGCGTTGAAGGATCGGTTTGAACTTGAACCGAAACGCCGCCGAGACCGACGCCGATCCCGCAGTCCACCGCGGGGGTGCAGTTCTGGCTGTTGGCCGGGTTGCCCACGAAGACGGGGATGGTGGTCCGGCTGCTCGCCGGCAGGGTAACCGTCTTGATCGGGTTGGCGCCGGAGTCAGTGAAGTAATTGAGGGTGGCGACGACCGCGCTCGAATTGGGGTTCTCCAGGGTGAGGTATTCGCTGAACACAGACAATGTCGACCCCTCGGCGAAGTTCCAGACATTGGAGGTCTGGGTTGCGCCGACTACGTCGGTTGAGCCCTGCCAGCCGTTGCGGTTGAAGCTGAGCTTGCGTTCCGCGACGCCGTTGGCGGGAAATGCCACCTGGGTGGAGACTTCGACACCGCCAGGATAGTACGCAGCGAGTTCCGCATTGACGTCCAGGGTGACCGGGATGCCTGCGGTCAGCGGAACGGGCTGTGTATAAACCTGCCCAGTTGCGGTGAAGTAGGTGACCGTAGCCGTTCCGCTGTTGCTGGGCATGAACAGGTAGAGGTCCTCTTGAAAGCCTGCCCCGGTGAATCCTTCGGCGAAGTAGAAGGTGTTGGTCTGACCTCCCTTGACCCCTCCAGATGGGGTGGGAGAAGGAGCCGCGCTGGGACTCGGGCTCGTGGGCGGGCTCGGTGGTGGAGGCGGCGTTGGTGGTGCCGGGGGAGTGGGCTTAGGGCTGGGGGTGGGTGTTGATGTCGGCG
>DASZFH010000314.1:0-6965 GCA_035939985.1 Candidatus Dormiibacterota bacterium | reverse complement strand
CGCCTGGACCCAGACCATGACAACGCTACGGCGGCGCTGGAGTGGTCGGAGGTGCACGCGCCGTTGTTGTTTTGCCGTCTGGCAGCCAACTGGGCTCGCTACTGGCATGTCCGGCAGCGCGATGCCGATGCTCTGCGTTGGCTGGAGAGTGGGCTGCGGCAGCCGGATGTGAATCAGGCCCAGCGTTGCCTGATGATCTTGCCTCTGATCGAGTTCCACACCAAGACCGGGTCACTGGATTTGGCGAGGCGGCTGTGCGAGGAGGGGATTTTAATCTCGGCTCAGGTCGACGACCGATACCTCCTTCCCAGGCTGATCTCATCAGTCGCTTGGATAGAACGCTCGGCGGGAGACTGCGAAGCTGCTCGGGACAGATTCGTGGAGGCTGTAGAGCTTGCAAGAGGGCTGGAATCAGGCCTCCCGTCTCTTCTGGGCGACCTCGGTGAGTGCGAGCTGGCGCTCGGCGAGCTCGCAGCAGGGAGACGGCACATGGCCGAGGGTCGAGCCGCGGCTGATGCCTCCGGGGACAGCAGGATCTCGCTCTGCTCCCGGATCGGTTTCGGACACCTGGATCGATATCAGGGGAACCTCGAGTCTGCCAACGAGGCTCTGCTCGAGGCCATTGACCTGAGCCTTGCGCAAGGGAATCGATTCCTGTTGGCCGAGGCTGTGCGTGCGCTGTCCTTCTTGACCGCCGCGGTCGGGGTGGCCGAGAATGCGATAAGGCTGCGCGCCGCAGCCGACGCTATGGTCAGGGAGGCTGGAGCTTCGTTCGATCCCTGGCCGTTCGATCAAGAGGGGGAGCGGCTCGTTGAGGACGCCCGAGCCACCCTTGGCCTGGACCGCTCCCAGGCACTGGTTGGCGAGGGCACGGCCCTCAGCTTGGACGAGATATTGGCCCTAGCCCGGAGTCTCGTGTTGAGTCCGCGACAGTCGGTCAGCATCGTGCAATGACCAAGTAGGTAGGCCTCGCCTCCGGCTACACCCCCCCGACGTACGTCCATGGGGCCCAGTCAGCCCATGGTCCCCAATATTTCCCGTTCCAGGCTGTGACCGTGAAGGTGTAAGGGGCCCCGACAACCAACCCTGCGGCCTTCAGGGAGGTGGCGTTTGTGATCTTGATCGCGGCTTCCTGCTGCGGATAGGTGTAAACCGCGTACCACGTTATGGCCGATCCCCCGGTGATGGCGGGCGGGTCCCAACTGACGGTTAATTCACCCACGTTGGTGGCGATCGACTTCACACTCAGTGGTGCACTTGGAACGATGGCCATGCCCTTCACAACGAGCGTGGTGTCGCCCCTGAGAGTCACAAGCTGGCCGGGCGAATTGGGATCTGACACCACTGCCAAGCCCGCGACGGTATACGTCCCCGGCCTACCGAAGGGAATCGGTAGCAGCCAGTGCAGGACCACCGAGCCGCCAGATGGGAGCACCTGTGGAACCGGATCGAGGCTCGTTGCCGAGGTACCGAACGGGGTTTCGAGCCGGATGGAGGCGATGGGAACCGGCCATTGTCGGGTGCTGGTGAAGGTGGTGGTAACCGGTAACGCTGGTTCCCCGCCCGTGACCGTGCCTCCCGCTTGAGTCTGTGCGGTCAGCGACCCGGCCGTGGAAACGACGGTGACCGTGGTCGCCGCCGAGATGGGCCCGATCTGGGCGGAGCCGGAGCTCGCCGTAAAGGCGTACTGGCCACTTTGGCCCGACGGCCCGACCAGGCTCACGTAGTCGGTCCAGCTGGCGCCCGGCGCGAGGCTGGCAGGCATTGGTACCGGGACCGGAATTCCGAACTTCCACCCCGAGGGAAGAGCCACCTGGATCGCCGGTACAGGGGAGATAGGCACGCTGCCGGTGTTGATCATGGTGACCCCTGCTACGAAGGTGGGGCTAAGTACCGCAGTCGGAAATGCCATCTGGAGTTGTGCCGCCACGCCGGGCTTGGGAATCACGACCGTTCCCTGAGCTGAAGCGCTCACTGGTCCCTCCACGCTTGATGCGGTGAGGGAGGCGCTAACCGGATAGACCCCAGAAGGAGTTCCGGCCGGGATCGTCACCGGCCAACTCGCCGCAAAGGGGACTCCCTGAGCCAATGAGGGGAATGGGTCCATTACAACCGTCGTCCACCCGGCGGGCAGCGTTAGCCGTGGAACGAGGGTCGAAAGGGTTAGGTTGGGAAAGGCGAAGTCTCCGAAGCTATAGGTCGTAGTGATCGTGGCCTGGTTGCCCACCGGAGGGTGTGGGGTAATGGAGAAGGAGCTGCTGACCCCTGGGCTGGGAAACACGTCAATCTGGGCGTCCACTCGCTGCACCGCAGGCAGTTGAGGGTCGATGGAGAAGGACGCTTCGGCGGCAACGATCACGGTGCCGGAATCGGGAACCTGAATCCTCCAGTGGGTGGCCACCGCCTGGCCGGCATGCACGACATCAGGAAATGGATCGCCGGTGACCCCAGGCGTTTCTACACTCTGGCCGCTAAACCCCAGGTTCTCATCGCTCAAGGTGACGGTGGTGGAACTTGCGTTGGTAAAGGTGACCGTAGCCACCACGGTTGAACCGGAAGCCGGATTCGGTGGGACCGAAATGCTAAGGGTTGGGACTCCGCCCACCGCTTGGGCGACCACAGGCGCACCGCCCACCTGCAGGGCAATCCCGCCCACGACGGTCAGAACCAACAGGTTCTTCTTGAATTTCATCCCTCTCCCTCTCACCTTGGCCGCTCAAGCGGCGGCAGCTATCGGCCCAGTTATCACATCACGCAGGCCGATGAATGTCAACCACCACCACCTGTCAACCCTGAATCAGCGCTGAGCTCTTAGGCCCCCAGCATGTTCCTGGCTCGAAGCGCGATAGCGAGAGCGACCCGCGTTTCCGGATCGTCCAGTGACAGGCTGGTGAGGGCCTCGATCCGTTCGATACGGTAGGTCATGGAGTTGATATGAATACCCAGAGTACGAGCGGCTTGCCGCCTGACCCACCGTGCTGCTACCAGAGCCTCCATCGTCGCCAGCAACGGTGTCTCGCGCGACTCGGCGTACTTGAGCAGCGGTCCGAGCACCTCAGCCACGAAGCGCCGGAGCGTCTCGGGGCTCTGCACCTCTAGAAGCAGCCGGAAGGCACCCAGCGAGCGGTACGAGATGACCTTCCCTTTGGTCCCAGTTCGTCGAGAAAGGCGTAGGGCTTGGCGGGCTTCCATGTGGGAACGAGGCAGCTCACTGACAGATTCCGCTTGGTTCCCGACACCAGCGCTGGCCGTTCCCGGTCGGAGCACAGGTGCGACCGTGCTCTGGAGCAGAGCCGCGAATTTTTCAGCCGCAGCCAGATCCGCAGAAATCTCGCCCGGGATCAGGACCACGATCGACGCTGACCGGGTGAGGGCCAGGGCGCCGGGCAGGCGTCGCCTGACCAAATCAGCGACGCTGGAATCGAGCCGGTCCTGGCGGCCCCGGCTGCTCATCAGCGTCTCAGACTCGGGATCGTCTGGCTCCAGGACCACCACCCAGGCCCGGTGGGGTAAGTGGTGCCCCAGCCGTTCGGCCTGCTTTGCGACCCGTTCCGCCTCGACTGCATCCAAGCCACCGGCCAGGATCTCCTCGATCAGGTCCCCGCGCAACCTGCGCTCGACTTCGGCAGCCGCCCGCTCTTTGGAGAGCTCGACCGCGAGGACCGTGGCCCCATGCTCAAGCGCCCGGCGGCGCCCCTGATCCTCAGCCGCCTGCGACTCGGCCACCCCCTCGGGGAAGACGACCGCGAGCACCCCCAGGAGGTCGGCTCCAGCCCGAACCGGTACCAGATCGAGGGGCCTGGGCGGACGCCCCGCCGTAATTCGCAATTCGCGAGGGGCATGGTCAGTGAGAATGATGTCGGGCAACTGCAAACGTGAGGGCATACCGTCGCCGTTGTCAGCCAGGCCTCGCACCCGGTAGCCGTCGGTCGAGAATAGGATCGCCCTTCCGCCTGCGAGAGAGCTGATGGCATCGAGGATCGCGGGGATTCCGGCCGCGTCCAGGCTCAGCTTGGTAAAGCGTTCGTGGATGTCGTGAGAAAGGCGGATCTCCGCCAACTGGGCTTCGAGTCGGCGCTGAAGCTCGCTCCGCTCCAGAATTCCTGCCACCTGACCCGCAATCGCGCGCAAGAAGTCCTCATCGTCACGGCTGAAGAACCGCACCTCCATGGTCTGGACGTTGAGGGCTCCAACCAGACGAGTGCCGGCCTCGATTGGTACGGAGAGGATTGACCGGAATTTCTCTTGGTCCAAGCCAGGGACCCACGTCCAGTGTGGATCGCGGCGAACGTCGGGGACGGCCATCGGGCGCCGGGTTTGGGCTACCCACCCGGTGACCCCCTCTCCAACCCGCATCGCCACCTTGCCCACCATCCCCTCGTTCAGACCGTTGGTAGCGGTCAGCATCAACTCACCGCTGGGCTGGACGAAGTAGAGCGAACACACGTCCGTACCCATGGCTGCGGTGGTTTCGCGGATGATCAACTCGAATAGCTCATCCGGCTCCCGTGTGGTGGCGGCCGCCTGCGCCAGGCGCTGTAGGAACCCAAGCTCGCGGATTGTCCGGTTTGGGTCCTGCGCCTGAGAACCTGAGTACGCCTCTGAACCCATCGTCATGACCTTAGTACGAAGGGTACCCTCCCCTGCTCGGTGGTTAGAACTAAATTCGCACCGATGGACTAGTGAGCTTGGACCAATAGCACATTGATCCAATGATGATGTTCGTGCGATCTGCCCCCACCCGCGCCTCCAATGCAGGCAGACGATCGACCGAGCTACGCTCTGAACCATGGACATCGGGCATGTGACGGTGTTCCTGGCGTTCGCGGCCGGACTGGCGTCCTTCCTTTCCCCCTGCGTGCTGCCCTTGGTCCCGGCTTACCTCGCGTACCTGGGCGGTCGAGTCGCCAGCGGTTCGGGTGGCGGCACTACCGTTTTGCCCCCCGCTGCTCGAGGCCCGGTACTACTCGGCGGAGCCGCCTTCGTGCTGGGCCTCAGCCTGGTTTTCATTTTGCTCTTCTATGCCCTGCTCGGGATTCCGGAAGGGATCCGTCAGCTCGCGGCACCTGTTGCCGGGGTGGTCGTAATTCTGTTGGCGCTGCACTCCGCGGGCCTGGTACGCCTACCCATGGTGGGACGGGAAATCCGAGCCCTCCACCGAGTGCCGATCTTGAACGGCCCCGGAGGGGGCCTGGTGCTGGGAATGGCCTTCGCCGCTGGATGGACCCCCTGTATCGGACCCACTCTCGGTGCGGTCCTGACCTCCAGTGAAGTCCAGGGCACAACCGCGGGCGGGCTCACCTTGATGATCGCTTACTGCTGTGGACTGGGGATTCCCTTCCTGGTCATGGCTGGGGGGGTGGCCCGAGCGGCGGCGCTGATCCGCGGGCTCAAACCCGCCCTCCCCATAATCCAGATGATCTCGGTGGCGGTCCTGTTCACCATGGGGATATTGCTGGTCAGTAATCACCTGACTGTCCTGAGCCAGATCTTCGGGCGCCTCCTGCCGGCATCGTTGCAGGTGCCTTTCGGACTGTGACCACGGCCGGTCTCCGCCAGGATCTCGGTTAGGAGATCGGGGTCGCTTCTTCCACCAGCATCACCGGGATCCCATTGTCGATACGGTACCGGAGGTGACAGACCTCGCAATCGAGAGCCAGGTCGGCCTCGTGAAGGGTCAATTTAGAATGGCACTTGGGGCAAGCCAGTACGGCAAGCAGGTCCGCAGAGATCATCACCTTCCAATCTTATCGGCGAGTCACCACACGCCGCTGGAGACCAGGGCCTCTGGAAACGGGTGGCCTTCGGGATTATTTTGCTGGGTCTCTAATGATCGACGCCGATTAGGCCGATCAAACCCAAGACCAAGACCGCGGTGCCTCCCGCTACCCAGGCCGCATTGGCATAGCGGTTGCCCCGCGAACGACTACGTCGCCGAATCACCCGCAGTCTGTGTTCCAGCGACATCAGGTGGATCGGCGGCTCAAGGAGTCCGACCAATGGGTCAATATGGGCGCTATTCAAGCTCGCTCACGCGTGTAGTCCAAAATCTAAGGCGATGGCGGAATCTCTCCGCCTGGGCCGTGACCACCGGCACATTGCTCTGCTCGACCTCCCGCCTCGCCGTGGGGGACTGCTTGGCCATCAAGTCCTGGATCCGCTTCAGGACCTTCTCTTCCATCGCCAGTATCTCCCGATAGATCTCTCTCCAGTAGAGAGCCTGTTCCAGGGAGGCCGTTGCTGGATCGCCCTCCCCGTCCATTCCCTGTTCAGGGTCCCCGCCCCTGACCGCTGCGGCTATGTCCGGCCGGGTGTCACGAGTCTCGTCCTCCTCCACGCCTGTAGTCTTGCGCCCTACCCATAAGAAGATCAGTAATATCTCCGAATCACTACCCCCACACCGCTTCCCTTGGATGGAGAGGACATCACCACCTCTCATTGGGAGGATGCACGCCACTGGATGAGTATCTATGCCGACCTTTTGCGATTCAAGGTCGGTCTGCTGGATCGTGTCAAGAGCGATCTCGCAAAGATGCGGCCACTGGCGGCGAAAGCGGCCAGCGAGGATTTGCACATCATCGAACTGCAGATGGAGGGCTACCAGACCCGACTGGACCTTTGGTATCAACGCGTTTGGGCCCTCCACGGACTCTGGTTGGACCCAGATGGGCGGGTGATTCGCTACCGGGGTCGCGAGACGCGGCTCACGGTCCGCGAGTTCGAACTGCTCCAATTTCTCATCGACCATCCCCACCGGTACTTTTCCACCCAACAGATCATGGGCAATGCCTGGGGCGACTCGGCTCTTTTTCCGGAACAGGTGCGCACCTATGTGCGACGGGTACGCAAAGTCCTAACGAACCTCGAAATACCGGTCGATCTGATGAATAAGCCCGGTCGCGGGTATTCCCTGGTCTTCCGGCCCGACCCCTAGGAGCGTGGGTCCGTAAGGGGCCGGCGTGGCC
>DASZFH010000313.1:0-4799 GCA_035939985.1 Candidatus Dormiibacterota bacterium | reverse complement strand
TGGACCAGCGGGCCCTTTATCTCCGGAGACTCCCAACTCGACGTGACCTGGAATGGAACCGGCGTTCACTGCACCAACGCCTACGTCCCCGTCGGCCAGGAAGGCTGGCTTCCGATCAATCTGGATCAACCACTCTTTGGGCTGGGAAACAATCCCAACTGGGGTTGCACTCAAGGTGCTGCCAGCCCCAGCCCACCGACCCAGGTGGCAGCCATTTGGTCCGGGGCCGGACAGGCGACCATCACCTGGGGTGCTCCCGCGTCCGATGGTGGCTCGCCCATCACCGGATACCAGGTCGCACTCGACAACAGCGCTTTCCCCAGTCCACAAGGTGCGTTTGTCTGGACCGGATTGCGGGGCGGTCGGAGCTATACCTTCGGAGTTCGAGCGGTCAACGCCGTCGGCGTCAGTGACTGGGTCACAGCGACCGTGGCGATCATTCGGATGAAGGCAGCCTGGGTTCCGTGACCTCACCCGTGAGGTCCGAGGTCCGACCACTCAGCTGTACCGGGTCCACAGGACCAACGGGGCAACCTCGTTGAGGCCTGAGTCCTCAGCATCAGTCCACGCCCCCATGCTGGCTGCGGGAATCTGACCCGCCTCGGACAGAGGTGTAACACCGATGCGGCGAGTCGAAGAGCGGATGGCCATGCTGGTGACGGTCGACGTCCCTGGCGAGGATGATCCCCGCGCGGTTGAGAAGGTGTTCCAAGATTTCGCTCACCTTGACGACCTCTTCAGTCCATTCAAGCCCGACAGTCAGGTATCCCGCATCAACCGGGGTGAGCTCGACCCGAGGGATGCCGGCGCGTTGATGGACGAGGTTATCCTCCTCTGCCACCATTACGAGGAGATCACCAAAGGCTATTTCACCGCCTGGTTCGGGGACACATTCGATCCCTGCGGCCTGGTGAAATCCTGGGCCATCGACCGCAGCTGCACCATCCTGGACAAGCTCGGATACCCCGCTTTTGTGCTGGAAGCCGGGGGCGATGTTTTTGCCAAGGGTTCGGATCCGGTCTCGGGCCCCTGGCGGATCGGAGTCCGCCACCCGATCGAAAAGGACAAGGTGGCACGGGTCGTCCTGGCAGAGAATCTGGCCGTCGCCACCTCCGGCACCTATGAAAAGGGCAACCACATCGTCAACCCCCACACGGGCCGACCGGCCACCGAACTAATCTGTTTCACCGTCATCGGACCTGACGTCATAACCGCCGACGTTTACGCGACAGCGTGTTTTGCAATGGGCTTGCAGGAGGGTCTGAGGTTCATCGAGGCGCAGCCTCGATACGAAGCCTATGCGGTTGAGCCAACCATGGTCGGGTCCTGGTCAAGCGGCTTCCCCAGCGACGGTTCTTGAGGGACCGCCGGCCAACTGCAATACTTCGCGCTCCTAATTAGTTATCCTAAGCAATGGAGTCGAATTGGTCGAAAAGTCAGTCAAAGACAGCGAGACGGACGAAATTGCCCGTCTGGCCAGTCGCTTGCGACTAGCCATCGGGCGCCTCAACCGCCGCCTGCGGCAGGAAGGCGACGCGCCCATTGGTGCGTCTTCATTCTCCGCACTCGCGACTCTCGAACGGTTGGGACCACTGAAGCTGGGCGAGCTTGCCGTTCACGAGCGAGTGAAGCCCCCGACGCTCACCGCCATCGCCGCCAGCCTGGAGGCGGCCGGTCTGATTGAGCGAGGACCGGCGGGCTCGGACCGACGACAGGTGACAGTTCAGATCACGCCGGCCGGGCGGCTGCTCTTGGACGAATCCAGGACCCGTAAGACGGCCTTTTTGGCTCTTCACATGGAGAAAATGTCCCGGGAAGGGCTGGCCGCGGTTGAGAAGGCCGCACAGCTTCTCGAGGATATTCGAGAGGATCTGAGTTGAGCCCTCGCGGAATCGCCGGCCGAACATTCCAATCTTTGGCGGTCCGCAACTTCAGAATCTACTTCATCAGTCAGGGGATCTCGATGACCGGTACCTGGATGCAGCAGATCGCCCAGATGTGGCTGGTGCTCCGGCTGACCAACAGCGGAGTCGCACTCGGACTAACGGCGGCCCTCCAATTCCTCCCCATCCTTGTGTTCGGGGCTTGGGGTGGCCTGATCGCCGACCGGGGCGATAAACGCAAGCTCCTCCTCGCCACCCAGACCCTGGCCGGGGCCCTGGCGGCAGGGTTGGCTGCCCTTACCCTGACCGGATCGGTCCGGCTTTGGATGGTCTATGGCTTCGCCGCCGGGCTTGGCTTGGTCAACTGCGTGGACAACCCAACCCGGCAGAGCTTTGTAATCGAACTGGTGGGAGCGCCCAATGCGGCCAACGCCGTCAGCGTCAACACGACCATGTTCACGATTGCCCGCATCATCGGGCCGGCGACCGGGGGATTGGTCATCGCCAGCATTGGACTCGGATACTCATTTCTCATCAACGCCATATCGTTCGTCGCGGTAATCGGCGGCCTCCTCATGATGCGGTCCTCGGAATTCCATCGAAGCCAGCCCCTGGAGAGAGCCAAGGGCCAGGTGAGAGAAGGGATTCGGTATGCCTGGGCTAACCCGCCGATCCGCCTTTCCCTCGTCGTCATGTCGGTCATTGGCACCCTGGGCTTCAACTTAGGAGTCCTGTTCCCATTGTTTGCCCACGAGACATTCCACTCGGGCCCACAGACGTTCGGAATCTTCATGGCCCTGCTCGGGCTGGGCGCCTTCATCGGGGCCCTCTTTAGCGCGGTCCGATCGAGACCCACCCCCAACCTCTTACTCGGGTCCGCTCTGATTTTCGGCGCTCTGCTGGTGGGAGTCGGGTCGATGCCCACCCTGATCTTGGAAATGGCAATCCTGGTCCCCACCGGGGCCGCGATGATGCTTTACCAGGTGACCTCCAATGCCACCATCCAGGTCAACGCCGACACGGTGTTTCGAGGACGGGTGATGGCTTTGTACATCATCGTCTTCCTGGGAACCACCCCCATCGGCGGGCCCTTGGTCGGCTGGATGGCCCAGGAATGGGGTCCCCGGCTGGCACTGGCGGTTGGCGGGGTCGCCACTATGCTGACCGCGATCATCGGTCTGGCCTGGCGGTTCCGAACCGCCCACCCGACTTCAGGCGCCGGGCCGCTCAGTGAAACCGTCGAACTGCGGCGACTCGCTCAACACTAGGAGTCAGAAAAGGCTCAGCCAGATGGAGGCTTGACCGTCAGAGGCGCTCGTCGTACAAATTCGCGGTGGACATCGGCCCAGGGGAGATCCTCGATCAGGGGATACTGCGCTTCCAGCACCCGATCTTGTGCGCCTTGGGAGCGGGGATCCCCGTCGGTCTTGCTGCGTATGTCATCGAGACGATGTTTTTGTCACGGGCCATTCCCAATCTGGTAATCAACCCACCCATAAGTTCCGCCTGTTTCGCGATCGCGGCTGGCCTTTTCCACCGCTTGCGGACTTACCGTATGACTCGAAGTCAGTCTCCCGGCAGGACCGAGCAGATCTAGATCGCCCAGGGGTGAGCATGAACGTCATGCGAACCAAACGACGCCCAGAATTGCCGGATACCGAAATGTCCCCGCCGGGCCTGAGACAATCGGATCATGGTTGCGGGGGGGCAGCAGCTCCGCGAATACACAAGCCGGGTGCTCAGCGCCTGGTCGCCGATCCTGGTCAGCAACCGGGCTCCCTATGAGCCATTAGCCGGCGGAGGATATCGGCGCGGGGCGGGGGGGTTGGTAACAGCCCTGCTCGGTGTCGCCGAGGCCACGGGGGCGGCCTGGGTGGCCTGTGCCCGCACCGAAATGGAGCGCAAGCTCGCCAACGAGACCGGGGTCCGCATCGAGGAGAGCCGCCCTCCGATCTCGCTCCACTATGTCAGCACCGATCCTGCCCGGTACGAGATGTACTACTCGGAGATCGCCAACCCACTGCTCTGGTTCATCCAGCACTATCTGTGGGATCTGACCACTGAACCCATCATCGACGATCGCTTGCGCCACGCTTGGGACGATGGTTACGTCGCCGTCAACCGGCAGGTGGCGGAGGTTGTCGCCAAGGTGGCCCGCAATACTCAGCGCATTCCCCTGGTCCTAACCCAGGACTACCAGCTCTATCTGACTCCTCGATTTGTCCGCGAGCTGGTTCCACATGCCGCCCTGCAGCAGTTCGTTCACATTCCGTGGCCCACTCCTCAGTACTGGCGGGTGCTGCCCAAGCCCATGCGCGACGCCATCGTCGACGGCCTTCTTGCCAATGACATCATCGGCTTCCAGTCCAGCCTGGACGTTCGTAACTTCCTTTTCACCTGCGAGGAGAACATGGGGCTGCGGGTCGACCACAGAGAACGCTCGGTTCTTTATCGGGGACGGGTGGTGTGGGTCAGGGCCTACCCGGTTTCGGTCGATGTCCAGGCAATGGAACGCCTGGCTGTCTCCCCCGGAGTACGGCGAGAGGAGGGCGCGATCAAGGAATGGCGCCCGGAGAAGCTGATCGTCAGGGTGGATCGGACCGATCCGTCCAAGAATGTGGTGCGAGGCTTTCTGGCCTACGAACGGCTCCTGATCGCCCACCCCGAGCTGCTGGGCAGAGTTCAGTTCTGGGCTTTCCTGCAACCCTCTCGACAGGATGTCGGCGACTACCGAGAGTATCTGCGCCGAATCCGGCAGACCGCCAGCCGGATCAATTCTGAACTCGGACGCGAAAGCTGGGTTCCGATCCGGCTCGAGCTGGGTGAAAATCTCCGCCGGGCGATGGCTGCCTATCGTAATTTCGATGTCCTGCTCGTCAATCCGATCTATGACGGGATGAATTTGGTGGCGAAGGA
>DASZFH010000312.1:0-3494 GCA_035939985.1 Candidatus Dormiibacterota bacterium | reverse complement strand
TGCCTTTACCGATAGCGATTGCATCCCCGACCCACAATGGTTGGTGAGCTTGCTGGCGGCATTCGAGGATCCCAAGGTGGGAGTGGTGCAGGGCAGAACGATCGGAACCGAAACCCGCATTCCCCTCTTCGAGCATCACGTCGAGTCGCTCGCCCTCGATGGGCGTTATGCCACGGCGAATGCCGCCTTTCGCCGGTCGGCCGTTGCCGGCATGAAGTTTAATCCAGCGTGCTGGTATTGGGAGGATATAGACCTGGCTTGGCGGGTCTTGGACCAGGGCTGGCAGCCTGCCTATGTCCAAGAGGCGGTGGTTCGTCATCGGATCATTCCCCTGCCAGCCCTGGCTTGGATTCTCTGGCCCCGGCACAGCGCTGTACTACCCGCCATTTGCAGGGCGCACCCGGGTTTCCGGCGCCACCTGTTTGCCCGCGTCTGGGTCTCACCAATGAACCTCTGGTTCGAGGTGGGGGTGATCGGTGTGCTTCTGGCCCCATGGCGTTGGGTCAGCTTGGTCCTGACCCTGCCGTACGCCTTCTCGTTCGCCCGTCACCGAGGGGTGGCCGGCCGTTTCCCCCCCGCCAAGATCGCTGCCTACGTGGCTCGCGACCTAGTGGGACTGATATCCCTCTTGGGCGCCAGCCTTCGCCGGCGCGCACTCGTCCTATAGGAGGTTTTTGATGGAATTGCGGACGTTTCTGGTCACACTGCGCAGGCTTTGGGTTATCCCGGCCCTGACTTTGCTGGTTGCCCTGAGCGGGGTTTTGACCTACCACAAGCTCACCGACCAGCCTCAGGCCGCCTCCACGGTCGCCGTCCTCGATCCGCTCGCCGCCCGGGGGACGATAAATGGCGAGGCTCAGATCGACTTTTCGGATGTGGTCCAGAGTCACCAATTGGCCGTTCTGGTGGCGAAGCAACTGGGCACCACCCCTGATGCGGTCACGAGCAAAGTCCAGGTTCGGGTGTTACCGCCTCCCGCCGGGGCGGTGACCAATGCCAGCCTTGTCTATTCGGTGTCCGCTCAGGCCAAGACACCGGCGGACGCCATCCGTCTTGACAACGCCGTCATCGATCAGGCCACCAAGCTCTATGTGCAGCTCAACACGCCGGATCCCAAGGCTTTTGAGCAGGCGCTTGCGCCCCAATTCACCTCGGCTCAAAACGCCATCGACGACGCCCAGGCCAAGCTCGACAGCTTTACCAAGGCCAACGACGCGGCAGACCTGCCTTCCCAGGTGCAGCAGCAGCGGGCCAATGTCGGACAGCTCCAGATCTCGGTCTCGCAGGCGCAGGCCGACCTGGCGGCTGCAAAAGCGGCCAATGTCGATGCCAGCCTGGTCCAGGCGGCGACGCGTAAAGAGGCGAGCCTGCAAGCATCGCTGACGGCCGCTGAGGAGCAACTCAGTACTCAGACAGATCTTGAGTCTCAGTACCAATCGCTGCTTGACCAGGTCAACCAGGCCAAGCAGGTGATGCAGGGCCTGGTTCTGGCTGAGCAGGCCTACGTCGGAGCCGATCGCCCCCCCTACGCCAACGAGGTGAAGGTGTTGGACGCCGCCCAGCCGCAATCCCAGGCATTGATCCTGCTGCTGACTTATCTGGTGGGCGTCGTCCTCGGGCTGCTGGTGGGTATGAGCATCGTTTACCTGGTGGCCGTCTTCCACCGCCCCGAGCAAACCTCGCTTGAGGTAGGTCGGGCCTTTGGGGCCCCCGTGCTGGTTCGAATCCCGAGTTTGGAGGCCTGATCGAAATGCGCAACATCTCCACCGCCGGTCACAGTCGCCGAACCTATGGCGATCTGGTCTCTGAGTTGGATTTCCTGCCCGAGCCGGTGGGTGATTCACCGGTCCTTGAAACCTTTCGCTTGCTGGCGATTCAGGTCGAACGAATGCTGCCGCAGCTCGAAAGGCGGTCGATCTTGATTCTCAGCGCTCGTCCAGGCGAGGGTCGCTCCCTGGTCGCCTCGGGCTTGGCCAGGGCGCTGACCGCCCTTGTGGCACCGGTCGTTCTGATCGATGCGGACACCATTGGTTCGGGGGGAGCTCGAAATGGGGCGATGCCCACGTGGCCTGTGGATGGCGCCCTGTCGCACGCCGTCAATGCGGTGGTGTCTGAACCCCACCCTCGGCTGGCGCCGATCTCCAAATTTCAGGTCGCGGCCGGACAGCGCTCCCAGCTGCAGACGGTGGACGACATCACCCGGGCGTTGGATGGGGCGGCGGCGAACGGGGCGGTTGCCGTCATCGACACCCCAGCCTGCCTATCCTCCAGTCTGGCTCTTAGCCTGGTGGGGCGGGTGGGTGGTGTCATTTACGTCGCTCGAAAGAGGGTTGAGGACGCCTCAACTCACCGCGAAATTCGCGGACAGCTGGATTTGCTCGGGGCCAAGGTCCTGGGTGTCGTCTTCAACGAAGGCTGAACCTCCACAGATGACCCGTGGAGAGTGGCCGGCGACGGCTCCAACCGGGCTCGTCCTGGGTGCCGTGGTGGTCAATTGGAATGATCTCGATCGGAGCCTGGCCTGCCTTGGCTCAGCATGTTCCAACTCCGAGGCGGTCATCCCCATCCTGGTAGACAACGGCTCCGAAGCGCGGCACCAGTTGAACGCACAAAACGGTTTCTCCGGCATCATGCCGGGCCTTGAATTGGTTCGGCTGGAGGCCAATCGCGGTTACGCGGCCGGACTCAACGCGGGGGCGGCACGAGCATTTGATTTGGGCGCGACCCACGTTCTCCTCCTCAACAACGATCTTGAATTTGAGCTCAACGCCATCACCGTGCTGCTGAAGGCAAGCCTTCAACACCCGGACTCGATTTTGGCTCCGGTAGTCGCCTACGCCGATCGACCCACCGTGATCTGGGGGGCGGGCGGAACGGTTCAGAGGCCTTGGATGGAGAATCACCACCTGCATCAGGGTGAGGCGGTTGCGAGGGCCACTTCTGGAGTTGTGGAGTGGGCGTCGGGATGTGCGCTGCTGGCGTCCAAGGCGGTCTGGGAGAAGGTTGGCCCTTGGGACGAGCGCTACTTCCTGTATGAGGAAGACATCGACTGGTGTCTACGGGCCGCCGCCCGGGGGGTGACCACTTGGTGTGTGGCGGAATCCGTGTTCAGGCACGAGGTGTCCAGGACCGCGGGTCGAGTCCTGACCGATCCGACCGTGCTTTATTACGGCTGCCGAAACACCCATCGCCTGGCCCTGATCCATAACCGAGGATGGGCCATCAAGGGCTGGGTGGTGCTGACCGCCGCCTGGTCTTTGCTCAAGGCGGGGCTTCGTCTGGCCCTCTTCAGATCCCGCCGCCATGATCCTCTCCATCGAGCCCGCTGTAGGGCGCTGCTGGATTTCCTCAGAGGGCGTTTTGGGCCCGCCCCCGCGATGGAACCTGGCCCAGGCATCGGTTCGACTGCTGAGGCGATGATCGCGTGATCTACCTTCCGGCTGCGCCTGGCCTGAGCTGGGCTCGCAAATTACCCAAACGGGTTGGGATCGGGT
>DASZFH010000311.1:0-1711 GCA_035939985.1 Candidatus Dormiibacterota bacterium | reverse complement strand
GACCGACCGCACGAATCGCCGCTTGGTGTCACTGGGTAGGCTGTGGGTCAGGATCAAGCGTTCCAGGTCGGCAATGGCAGCTTCAGAGATCTCGACTCGGTGCATTACCTAAGGGAGGGCCCTACTAAAGACTGTTCAGGTCAACTGTGCGGCCGGCGATTGCGTCCTCAAGGCCTAGCTTCGCGCGGTCAAAGGCTCCCGGGATGCCGTCCAACAGCGCCGCTATGTCGCGCGGATCGGTATCAGCCTCGTCCAATGCCTGGGACAGGAGGGATCGGGCCAGAGTTCCCTCGTTGACGTGCGTGCGTTCGGCCAAAGAGGCTAGCTTCGCGGCGTACAACGGATCCAGAGTCAGGTTGAGTCGTCGAGCAGTGTCGGCCATGACCACACCATACACGTTCCAGCACGCCCCGTGTATGGCACCGTGGATCAGAAAAAGCCAGCTCGACCAACATCATCGTCCTCCGTGGGTCTCCGTCTCTCCGTGCCTTCGTGTTTCCTCGTCCCAAATCTCGCCGCTGGCGAACACCGGCCCGGGGCGAAGCTGATCAGACGGAGACCAGGAAACCTCGGCGGACCAGTTCTTCGGCGATCTGGACATTGTTGAGGCCCGCGCCTTTGCGGAGGTTGTCGCCGCTGACCCACATGGCCAGGGATGAAGGGTCGCCGGGGTCGCGGTGAATGCGACCGACGTGGGTGCCGTCGGTCCCGGCCACGTCCAGTGGCGTGGGGTAGGTAAGGCCCGGCCACAGAGTTACGCCCGGGGCGTTGGCCAGGGCAGCCTCGGCATCCTCTGGCGTCAGGGGTCGTTCGAACTCGCAGATCAGGGCCATGCTGTGGCCCACCCACACCGGTACCCGCGTACAGAAGGGGCTGATCGGCAGGTCGGGCCGGCCCAGGATCTTACGGGTCTCCACGATCAGCTTGTTTTCCTCCTTGGTCAGGCCGGCGTCCCCGGTGAAGTCGTCAGCCTGAGGGATCACGTTGAACGCGATCGGGTGCGGATATGACCGGCCCTTGCGGGAACTGATGTCGGTCTTGGACGCGTGATGTAGCTCCGGCGCTCGCTCCACGAATTCCCGAACCTGTTCTTCCAGCTCAGCCAAAGCCGCTTGCCCAGTGCCGCTGACAGCCTGGTAGGTGGTGACGATCACCCTCTTGAGGCGGCCCGCCTGGTCGAGGGGTTTGAGAACCGGGACCATGGCCAGGGTTGTGCAATTGGGGCTCGCGATAAGGCGATCTCCGGGCCTCAGTTGGTCGAGGTTGATCTCGGGGACTATGAGTGGAACCTGATCGTCATAGCGGTAAGCGCTGCTGTTGTCCACCACAAGCGCACCGGCCGCTACCGCCATCGGGGCCCATTGGCGAGCGAGTTCAGCAGGGGCTTCCATCAGTACCAGGTCGACGCCCTCGAAGCAGCCCGGACCCAATTCACGACAGGCAATCTCCTGGCCATCAAAGTGGATCAGACGTCCCACCGATCGCGCCGAAGCGAAGGGAATCAACTCGCCGACCGGAAATCTCCGTTCCTCCAGGAGCTGAACGATCTCCGATCCCGCCACTCCCGTGGCTCCGACCACCGCGATTCGGAACATCGTCTATCGGGGCCCCAACCGGTGGTCGGTGGTGAAGACGTTGGGTCTCAACGCCAGGATGGCGAGCACAACCACCCCGGCCATGGCTGCCCCGATGGCCTGGGTCTGCGGTATAC
>DASZFH010000310.1:0-3229 GCA_035939985.1 Candidatus Dormiibacterota bacterium | reverse complement strand
CCCTCAAAACGCTTGAACCGTTATCTGCCCGCGTCCTCTCTTGGCTGCAACATACGCCGCCAGGTCTGAAGCAGATCCACTCTTTACATCAATTTGCCACGCCCGAATGGACGATCCAGAAAGCGTTTGACTTCGAGGGCCTCCCGTGGGCGTCCCGACTCTTTATGTCCCCGGTTCCCTATTCCGCCAGAAATCCCGCTTAACGACCAATCTTTACCGCTGTCTGGGGATCGGTCAGACTGCGGACATGCCCTCGGCTGATCCCGCGCTGCGAATTTTGCAGGAGACATTCGGCCTCGCTCAGTTCAGGCCTGGCCAGGCCGAAGTGATCGAAGCCCAGATTCAAGGTCGAGACGTGCTATCGGTGGCGCCAACCGGTTCGGGCAAGAGTCTGAGTTACTGGATCCCCGCCGTCTTGGGGTCCGGGCTAACGGTGGTTGTGTCTCCATTGATTGCATTGATGAAAGATCAGGTGGACCATCTTCGTTCGGTGGGAGTGCCAAGCGCCTGTGTAAATTCCACAGTCGATCGTGGCGACCAGATTGCAGCCTTGAATGAGGCCGCTGCGGGCAAGCTCAGGCTGCTTTATTTGGCTCCGGAACGCTTTGCCCGCCCGGGCTTCCTGAACCGCCTGGCGGGGTTGGGAGTGGCGAGGATGGTTGTCGACGAAGCTCACTGCATCTCCACCTGGGGGCACGACTTCCGTCCCGACTATCGACGTTTGAGAGATGCCCTCGAAGCCTGTGGGAGACCGGCCGTGTCGGCGTTCACAGCTACCGCCACACCGCCAGTACGCGAGGATATTGCCAACAGCCTCGACCTTCGTGACCCGCTCATCTCAGTGACCGGTTTCAATCGTCCGAATTTGAGATTGGCGGTGCGGCGCTGCCGTGGGGACCGAGAAAAGCTGGAGGTTCTGCGCGAGTACCTCGACCCCGGGGAGGGCCGCGTCATCATCTACACGGGGACTGTTGCTTCCGCTGACGAGATCAGCCGCACCATTCTCGCCTGGGGTCATCGAGTCGTGACATACCACGGTCGCCTCAGTGACGACGCCCGTAAACAGGCCCAAACGGAGTTCACGACCGGCCAAGCCCAGATCGTGGTGGCCACGTCCGCGTTTGGAATGGGAATCGACATACCCGACGTCCGACAGGTCATCCACACCCAAATCCCAGGCAGTCTTGAAGCCTATTACCAGGAAGCGGGCCGGGCTGGGCGAGATGGGCTGCCGGCCTCGTGCTTACTCCTCTACAGTGCCGCGGACCGAGACTTGCAGACCTTCTTCATCGAGCGGGCCCTGCCAGAGCCGGCGGACGTGCAGGCGATCTACGAGGTGATGTGCAGAGTGGGACTGTGGTCGTTGGATCCAGACGAGTTTCGAGGCGCGGTCAGCGACAGGGCCTTGCGCAGCTTGGATGCATCTCGGGCACTCCTGCGAGCATCCCAGGTGCTTCAGCCCGACGGGAGCGTGCTGCGCGTCGACCACCTCTCCATTGACTTTCCCGAACTCGCTCGGCTCAAGCGCCATGGCTATGCCCGCCTTGCCCAGGTGCTTGGTTATGCCGAATTGCGCACCTGTCGGCACGCTCGTATTACCTCCTACTTCGGCGAGCCGAATGTTGTCCCGACCTGTTCGGCCTGTGACAACTGCCTGGACGGCAAGCCGCCAGAGGTAGCTGTCGAGGCCGATCACTCACGAGTCGCCATCAGCTGCGTGGCTCGCTTCTCAGGCCGACTGGGAGCGGTCAATTTGGCCTCCATCTTGAGGGGCCGAGAGACGAAGTGGACCAAGAGCCAGAGCTGGGTTTCTGACCTCCCTTTCCACGGAGCTCTCAAGACCTGGGGGGAAAGCCAGGTTCGGACATTGTTGGCCGAGTTGGTGGCGACGGGTTACGCGATTCAATCCAACGGGGAATATCCGGTCATGGAGATCACCGCCCTGGGCAGAGATGTGCTGAGCGGGGCTGCCGTGCCCGCGCTAACTCTGCCCGGCGAACCAGCGATTGCGTCCGCATCGCCAGATCAGAGCTTGTTAGGCAAGCTGAAACAGTGGCGCGCGGAGACCGCTCGGGGCTTGTCGGTCCCAGCCTATGTCGTCTTCCCTGACCGGACTCTGATCGAGCTTGCCAGCCGGCGCCCCACGGATGCGCAGCAACTGTTGGATGTGCCCGGGATCGGACCCGCCAAGTTGGAGCGATTCGGCCCGGCGATTCTCGAGCTGCTCGCCTAATCGCCGATGTTCGGGGCCCTCGGTTTAGGAGGCTTGAATCTGTACCTTGCAGCCTTGGCCTGGTTTGAACTCCAGGATCAGGCGGCTGACAGCGGCATCCCAGGATGAAGCCCTCAAACATGATCCGAACGCTGTTGGAACGGACTGAGTCAAGGTCGGCCAAGCCACCTCTGCCCGTCCCCCATCATGAGTTGGGGCGACGACCACTGTCAGAGCGCCATTGACGCCATCTCCGTTGCCTCCCTGGACACCCAGCGGTGCTATCGCCAGATATGGGCGAGCGACATGACGCAGGAAATCAAGGTTGTAGGTGGCGCCGTCGAGGCTTCGAATATTCCAGTCGGTACCTTGCTGGCGCCATTGCCACCAGGCCCAGCCTGCTCCGTTCTGATCAGCGGCATCGAGCACGAGGTCGGCCCATGTTGTGGCAAGGGGGGCGTTGTGTGAGCCGCCAATCTCGCCGAACCAAAGCGGTACACCCATTTGGCCAGCTTCCCGCACCCGATCGGCCATCTCCTTCTTGATTGCCGAAGCGTCACCATTGAACTGCGGCGGAACCAGCGTACCGGTGTAGAAATGCGGGGAATAGACCACGTTGGGGGTGTTGAGCGGCTCGACCCAGGTGGGCAGATCGGCGAAAAGCGTGGCTTCGACGATGAAGAGGTGATTGGGGTCGATCTTCCCGATGGCTTCGATTGTCCTGGACATCAAGGGCCACATGAAATATTTCTCGAACAGGGGCGGGGGTATCGGTCCTGGCCGAGGTTCGTTGTATAGGTCATAGCCGGCGACGCCGGAGAGCCCGGCCAGGCGTTGGGCCACCGCCTGCCAGGCACCCATATAGTCTGCCTGCCAGTCAGCGAAGGCCCAAAAGTATGTGGTTGCGGCGTTGGCGCCGGGCGAAAGATTCTTACGCAGGACATCCTGGTGGATCCAGCTCGGAGTGTTGGGAATCGAAGAAAACTGAGCCCAGACGGGTGCTCCGGCACCCCCATA
>DASZFH010000309.1:0-7317 GCA_035939985.1 Candidatus Dormiibacterota bacterium | reverse complement strand
CCTTCCCTTCCATGCCCAGAATCTGGCCACGGCGGGATGAGATATCTCCCATGACGTCCCCCATGTAGTCCTCCGGCATGTTGACTTCCACCTTCATGATCGGCTCCAGAAGGAAGGAATCCGCCTTGCGGAGGGCATCCTTGATGCCAAGCGAACCGGCAATCCCGAACGCCATCTCGCTGGAGTCGACCGAGTGAAAGGATCCGTCCACCAGCTGAACCTTGATGTCCAGCACCGGGTAGCCGGCCACCACTCCGGTCGCCAACGCCGCACCGATCCCAGATGCCACGGAGGGGATGTACTCCTTTGGAATTCGTCCCTGGGTGACCTTGTCCTCGAAGACGTAGCCCGTCCCGGCCTCCCCGGGAAATACCTCCAACTCGACGTGTCCGAACTGGCCCTTACCGCCGCTCTGGCGGATGTGACGACCGGTGCCGTGGGCCGGCCTTCGAATGGCCTCCCGATAGGCGACCTGAGGCTTACCGACGTTAGCGTCGACTTTGAACTCTCGAGTCAGCCGATCGACAATGATCTCAAGGTGGAGTTCACCCATACCGGCGATGATGTTCTGACCGGTCTCCTCGTCAGTGCGAACCCGGAAGGTGGGGTCCTCTTCTGACAGGCGTTGCAGGGCAACTCCCAATTTTTCTTGATCAACCTTGGTCTTCGGCTCAATAGCGACGTGAATGACCGGCTCGGGAAATGTGATGTTCTCAAGCAGAATCGGATGATCTTCGTCGGACAGCGTGTCCCCCGTGGTGGTGGCTTTAAGACCAACCGCGGCCGCGATATCACCGGCCACAACCTCATCGACGTCTTCGCGGCGAATAGCGTGCATGCGCAGGATGCGACCGACGCGTTCCCGCTTGCCGGTGGTCGCGTTGAAGAGGTTGGTGCCCGTTTTCAGGCGGCCGGAGTAGACCCTGAAGAAGGTCAACTTCCCGACACCCTGGGGGTCCATCTGGATTTTGAAGGCGAGAGCGGAGAACGGTGCGTTTTCGTTGGGTTCACGCTCCAACGGCTCCCCCGTCCTGACATCCTGACCCACCACCGGAGGCTTGTCGGCCGGTGAGGGCAGGTAATCCACGATTCCGTCGAGAAGCGGCTGCACGCCGCGATTACGCAGCGCAGCTCCACAAAGTACGGGCACCAGAATTCCAGCGACGACGCCTCTGCGAAGCGCGGCGACGATTTCCGGAATCGTGACCTCCTGCTCTTCGAGGTACTTGGCCATGATCTTGTCGTCAAAATCGGCCACCGCCTCGACCAGGTCATGCCGGTGCTTTTCCAGCTGCTCGACCATCTCTGTCGGGACCGCGGAGTCCTCGGTATGGGTGCCAAGGTCGTCGGTGTACTTGACCGCGACCCGCCGAATAACGTCGACATAACCGACAAACGCATCTTCAGAGCCGATCGGCAACTGGATGGCGATTGCTCGAGCCCCCAGCCGGGTCTTGATCGAGTCGAGACACATCGCAAAGTCGGCCCCGATCCGATCCATCTTATTGATGAACGCAATCCTCGGAACGTCGTAGCGGTCCGCCTGTCGCCAGACCGTCTCGGACTGGGGCTCGACCCCGGCGACCGCATCAAAGACTGCTACCGCACCGTCCAGGACTCGCAGACTGCGCTCCACTTCGACGGTGAAGTCCACGTGCCCGGGCGTGTCTATGATGTTGATCGTGTGGTCGCGCCAGGCAGCCGTGGTTGCGGCTGAGGTGATCGTGATCCCACGCTCTTTTTCCTGGATCATCCAGTCCATGGTCGAGGCCCCTTCGTGGACCTCTCCCATCTTGTGGATGCGCCCGGCGTAGAACAAAATCCGCTCCGTGGTGGTGGTCTTGCCTGCGTCGATGTGCGCCATGATCCCGATGTTTCGGACCTTTTCAAGCGCTACTACTTTGTGTTGAATCGCCACGAGTGTCGTCCTTAAAACCGCCCGAAGTGGCTGAAAGCTTTGTTGGATTCAGCCATACGGTGGGTTTCTTCCTTCCGCTTGACGGCTCCGCCAGTGTTGTTGGAGGCGTCCAGCAACTCGAATGCAAGCTTCTCGGACATGCTCTTCCCGCCACGCTGGCGAGCAAACCGCACCAGCCAGCGCCGGGCCAGGGCCAGACGGCGCTCGGGTCGGATTTCGATTGGTACTTGGTAGGTGGCGCCCCCCACTCGGCGAGGCTTGACCTCAAGCAGCGGCGTCGAGTTGCGCAAGGCGGCCTCGAAGACATCAATCGGCTCCCGCTTGGACTGCTTGGAGGCACGTGCCAGAGCGTCGTAGACGATCGTCTCCGCCGTCGAGCGCTTGCCATTCTTCATCACAATGTTTACGAACTTGGCGATCGCCTCAGAGTGGTAAATGGGGTCGGCCGCAATCTTCCGTCGGACGGGTCGGGTTCGGCGAGGCATCCTACTTACCCTTCTTGGCCGCGCCGGCCTTCTCACGCTTGGCGCCGTATTTCGATCGACCCTGCTTGCGGGCCTTGGCCCCAGCTGTATCCAAGGTTCCACGGATGATGTGGTACCGGACACCAGGCAAGTCCTTAACCCGGCCACCTCGGATGAGCACGACCGAATGCTCCTGGAGGTTGTGGCCAATACCCGGGATATAGGCGGTAACTTCAATGCCCGTGGTCAGGCGTACACGAGCGACCTTCCGCAGAGCAGAGTTCGGCTTCTTGGGTGTCATTGTGTACACGCGTACGCAGACACCTCGCCGCTGTGGCGATGCCTTGAGGGCCGGGGCCTTGGACTTCTTGACGAGCTTCTTCCGGCCGACCCGAAGCAACTGCTGGATTGTGGGCAAGTGCGCCTCCGAATAAGGATTAATTGCCAGGCGGAACCGACCGGCTAGCAGACGAACGGTGAGTATAGCGGAAATGTCTCTGGACGATTCGGGACTGCTACCGGCCGGCGGGGAGAACCCGTAACCGGGTTCGCTTAATGGGGTTGGATGTGAATAGTGGCCGCGAATACCGACCCCGGAAAGCCCGAACCGTCGAATGGGGTCAGGAGAACCCCCGAGACATAGGGCTTGATCTGCGACCATTGGACTTGCTGATAAAGAGCAACCACGGGGGTGCCATCGGCGAGGACGGACGTCGCCTGCTGGTAAAGGCTGGATCGAGCGGTGGGGTCGGATGAGGCATCCGCCCTCGTCACCAAGTCGTCGAACTGGGCGCTCTTGAAACCCGAGTAGTCCAGAGGGCTCGTACTCAAGAATTGATCGTCCAGCTCCTGTTGGTCTGGGTAGTCCCCCTGCCACCCGCCCAGGACCTGGATTTGGAAGTCGCCCGTCCCTAGCCGGCGCACGAGGGTCGCGGAGTCGACAGAGTCCTTGACGACGTCCAGCCCGAGCGTGGTACGCCAACCGGCAGACAGAAGATCGGCCACCTCTTGGCTCCCGGGTGAGTCCGACCGAACCATGAGCTGGACCCGGGCAAGGATCGCCGGATCGACCTGGGCCCCCGCCAGGGCTGACCGGGCCCGATTGGGGTCAAAGGGCTGGGCCGGGATGGAGATCGCGACCCCATCAAGCTGACCCCTGGGGAAAAGGCCCGCCCCCGGAGCAACCTGCGCCGTCAGGTCTGTTCGGTCCACCGCCAGGGCAAACGCCCTACGGACGTTGGGGTTATCGAAAGGTGGCTGGCGGGTGTTGAAATTGATCCAATACAGGGTCGGCAAAGGGGTCCGATGCAACGCACCGGATGGGCCCTGAGCAACCGCGAGGCCCACCATATCGACCAGTCCCTCCTGATACAGGGAGAAGCCCGCGCTGGCAGTGACCCCCAATCTCATTTCGATCCGGCTGAGGGCTGCCTTTGCACGACCGGAGTAAGTGGGGCTGGGCACCAAAATCAGCTCGCCTCCCCCGACCCGTCCACCAACTCGATAGGGGCCGTTGAAAGTCTGGGAGGTCAAACCCTGCGGCGTCACAGGCACCCCGGCCCAGAGAGTCGCCATCCATTTAAAGGATGCTTGAGGGTGGGAGAGCGTGACGACGAACGTCGCGTTATCGGGAGCGGCGAGACCGACCTTGGACAACGCCTCGTCGATCGCCCCGGAATCAGAACCGGGGTCCAGCGCAGTCAAAGCTGAGGCACCCGCGAGCGAGCTGGTGAACAATCCAGACCACCTGGACCCGACTCGAGGATCAACCAATCGCCGCCATTCGAAGACGAAATCCTGGGCCCGAACCATGGTCCCGTCGCTATACCGGGAAGGCCGAAGGTGGAAGGTATAGGTGAGCCCATCGGCTGAGACATGCCAGTGATCGGCAGCCAAAGGCTGAACGTCCTTGACATCAGCGCGAGGCCCCAGCAGTGGCTCGGCGATCTGACGGCCCACGGTCGCCTCTGCGGGCTGCGAGCTGAGGGCTGGATCCAGGGTCCCCACCGAGCCCGGTAACGCCAGGCGCAGGATTTGGGGGCTTGGCCGGAACTCCGCTAGCGGTATCAGCCAATGCCAGGCCACCAGTACAACCAACGCCGCGGCCGCGGCCCTCATGACCTGCTGGGTGAACAGGAGCCGAACCAGGCGGTTGGTCATCAAATGCAATAGACGCGGAAAGGGGGCCCATCGGGGCCCCCTTCCTTCGTATTAAACGGTCAGTGTGTCCAGGTCCATCGGAGCGCCTTCCTCTTCGTGGACGAGAGTGGCACCGAGCTCGCGCTGTTTCTTGTAGTAGTCGAGTCCGGTCCCGGCGGGGATCAGCTTGCCGATGATCACGTTCTCCTTCAGACCGCGGAGACGGTCGACCTTGCCCGAGATGGCCGCTTCAGTCAACACCCGCGTCGTCTCTTGGAAGGAGGCGGCGGACAGCCAGGAGGTCGTATTCAGAGCGGCTTTGATCAGACCCAAGAGCACAGTCTGGGCGGTGGCGGGTTCGCCACCCTCCGCCAGGGCCCGGGCGTTGGCCTCCTCGTACTCCCACTGGGAGACGATCTCTCCAGGCAGCAGCTCGGTATCGCCGGTGGTGTCGATCCGGACCTTGCGCATCATCTGGCGAACGATGACCTCGATGTGCTTGTCGTTGATATCCACACCCTGAGACCGATAGACCTTCTGAACCTCATCGACGAGGAAGGTCTGGACCGCCTCTTTGCCGAGAATGTGGAGCAGCTCCTGGGGGCTGATCGAGCCCTCGGTGATCTGGGCACCAGCCTTGACCATCACCACTTCCTCGCGCCGATCGAGGTCAGGCCGAATCCGGGCTCCATGCGGAATCAGGTATTCGCGAACCTCTTCGTCGACGGTCCGGACAGAGATCTCTTTGGAAGTCACCGAAGCCTTACCCGCGTGCCGGGTACGGATCCCAACTCCAGTTCCCGCATTGGCCGCCAGCTCCTGGCCCTCCATCACCTCCACCCCATCCTTGATCAGGGCCTTCATGCCCGCCTCGAGCGGGTAGGAAACCTCGAAGTCTTCACGGGAGGTGATCTTCACCTTGCGGGTGGTGTCCTGGCGAATGATTTCCAGCTCACCATCGATTTCGGAAATTAGCGACTTGCCCTTGGGTATCCGAGCCTCAAACAACTCTTCAACGCGGGGCAGACCCTGGGTGATGTCGACACCCGCCACACCTCCAGTGTGGAAGGTTCTCATCGTCAGCTGGGTGCCCGGCTCACCGATCGACTGGGCGGCGATGACTCCCACAGCCTCTCCAATTTCGACCAACTTTCCAGTTGCCAGGTTCCGTCCGTAACAGGCCCGGCACACGCCCTCACGTGCCTCGCAAGTCAGCACTGAACGAATGCGCACTCCGGGAACCTGCATTTCGACCAGCTTGCGTGCGATCTCGTCGGTAATGGATTCGCCGCTTCGCATCAGGATTTCGCCCTCGGCCGAAACAACGTCCTCCGCCACCACCCGACCCGCCAACCGGGCCTGGATGATCTCCGCCTTGCCGCGATCGGCAGTGATGTCGCGAACCCAGGTGCCGTTGTTGGTTCCGCAGTCCTCAGAGCGAACGATGACGTCCTGAGCCACGTCGACCAGACGCCGAGTCAAGTACCCGGAGTCGGCCGTTCGCAGAGCGGTGTCGGCGAGTCCCTTCCGCGCCCCGTGAGTGGAGATGAAGTACTCCAACACGGTCAGGCCCTCAGTGAAGTTGGCCTTGATTGGCAGGTCGATGATCCGACCGGTTGGGTCGGCCATCAGGCCACGCATTCCGGCCAGCTGGCGCACCTGCTGGATGTTTCCACGGGCGCCCGATCCCATCATCATCCAGATCGGATTGAACTTGTCGAAGCTGGCTTCAGTCGCCCGCGCCACTTCCTCGGTGGCATGGGTCCAGAGCTCGATCACCTTCCGGTAACGCTCGTCCTCGGTCATGACTCCACGGCGGTACATCTTCTCGACGCTGTCGACTTCCTTTTCCGTGGCGGCCAGAATGGCGGCCTTGCTCTCCGGGTGCGGAATATCCATGGCCGAGATTGTGATCCCCGCCTTGGTCGCGTACTTGAAACCAAGCCGCTTGATCTCATTAACCACATCCGACGTCGTCTCGTTGCCGTACAGCTCAAAGATCTTGGCCACCAGGACGCGAAGCGCCTTGCGGTCAAAGTGAAGGTTCTGGAAGGCGAGCGGCTTGAGTTCGCCAACTGGGCTACCGTCCGCTGCAACTTCGCCCGTGGTGGGCTCCTTGCCGAGGGGAAGGCTGCGGTTGAAGACCACCCGGCCGGGGGTGGTGACGATCAATTCGCCGTTGATCCGGACTCGAGTCCAGTCCTGGAGCTTGATACTCCCCTCTTCGATTGCGAGCAGACATTCATCCTCAGAACTGAAGGCACGCAGACCCTTGCCGTCCTCGGCCGGAACGCCACGCGCCGCGGTTACCCAGTAGGAACCCAGCACGATGTCCTGGGTTGGAGACACAACGGGGTGTCCATCAGCGGCACTGAGGATGTTTTGGGAGCTCATCATGAGGTTCTTGGCCTCGGCGATGGCGCCTGAAAAAAGAGGCACATGGACAGCCATCTGGTCACCGTCAAAGTCGGCGTTGAAAGCGTGGCAGACCAGGGGATGAATCTGGATGGCGGAACCCTCGACCAAGACGGGGTTGAAGGCTTGAATACCCAGACGGTGGAGAGTTGGAGCGCGGTTGAGAAGCACCGGGTGCTCGTGGATGACCTCATCCAGAACATCCCAGACCTCTGGTCGCATCCGTTCAACCATCCGCTTGGCTGACTTGATATTGGTGGTATAGACCTTGTTGACCAGCTCGCGCATGACGAAGGGCTTGAAGAGCTCCAGCGCCATCTTCTTCGGCAGACCGCACTGGTGCAGCTTCAGTTCCGGCCCGACGACGATCACCGAGCGGCC
>DASZFH010000308.1:0-4419 GCA_035939985.1 Candidatus Dormiibacterota bacterium | reverse complement strand
GGGACCATCTTCACCGTCCGCCCACCAGTTCAATTTGATCGAATGGAGCGCGATCTTCGCTACCTCTTCGAGCCGCCCGATCCACCGGAGCCGGAGCCATACGCCCCTTCGGGCTAGGCCAGGTCGGCTAGCCAGCGTCTTCCGGGGACTCCCCTTCGGCCGAAGCTCTGGTTAACAGCTGGAACAGGAACCCAGGCCCTGCGTGTACGCTGCCGGCCGCATCCTGGCGTCGTAGGTGTTCTGTCGATATGACCCTATGATGGCACTATGCTTAAGAAGGCCACTCTGCGGATTCCGCAGCCGCTCCTCGCCAAGCTTCGCGAGCAGAGCTTGCGGGAGGGTCGATCACTGAACCAGACAGCGGTGCGCGCCATTGAGCGAGGCCTTGGGGGGACGGTCTCCGCCGAGGACTGGCTGGCGTTGGGGTCGGTGATCGAGTCGGCACCGACACTGCCATATGATCCGACCGAGCTCCGGAAATTGAGAGCGGGGCTGGGCCCCCATGCCCGCGACCTTCAGGATGATCTTGACTTGGTTCGTGGCGAGCCTTGAACGCAACTTATCTCGATTCCAGCGCGTTGGTCCGTCTCTGCGTTGGGGAGGGGGAGTTGGCGCCCATCGAGGAAGCGATGAGTGGGCTGCCCGTCACCTCGGTAGTGGCGGCGATCGAGGTGCCAGGTGCGATCCAGGCCCGGTTTCACCGGGGAATCATCGACGCATCGGAGCGTGATCGGCTCCTAACGATCGCCTCAATGATCTTGAATTCGGTCGGCCAGATCGGGCTTGGGGCAGCGGTCCGGCGAGAGGCTACGATCATTGCCGCCGGCCATCTCCTGCGGACTCTGGATGCCATTCACCTTGGAGCGGCGGTGGTGGTCGATCGGCACCAGCGACGGCAGGGCAAAGAGCTCCGATTCTGCACCGGTGACCAGAGGCAGGGCGCGGCGGCCTCGTCTCGGTTTGGTGCCGGTCGGTTGACGATCCTCCCGTCACTCTGACCGGTCGGTCAGCTGCGATCCAGGCTAATGGCCCCCACACGGAGCCGTCGGCATGGGTCGCCGCTCCCAGAACACTAGAATTCCCGGGTAATGATTCCAATCCACGACCTCCGCGCCCTTGAGGTTCTCGACTCACGCGGGAACCCAACCCTGTCAGTCACTATCGAGACCCCTTACGGTTCCGGGACGGCATCAGTACCGTCAGGAGCCTCCACCGGAGCCCATGAGGCAGTCGAGCTTCGCGACGGAGACCCAGCCCGTTATGGCGGCAAGGGCGTCCTCACCGCTCTCGCCAATATCCTGGGCGAGATCCGCGATCACGTCGAGGGCATGGACGTACTCGACCAGGCCTCGCTCGACGCGGAACTGCTGGCACTGGACGGGACCCCGAACAAGTCCCGCCTCGGCGCCAACGCCATCCTCGGCGTGTCGCTGGCTGCGGCCCACGCAGCCGCGGCGGCGGTGGAACTTCCGCTCTACCGCTACCTGGGAGGCGCTCAGGCCAACCTCCTACCTATGCCCCTCGCCAACATCCTCAACGGTGGGGCCCACGCGGACAACAGTGTCGATCTGCAGGAGTTCATGGTCTGCCCATGCGGCGCACCTACCTTCGCGGACGCGATTCGGGCCGTCGCCGAGGTCTACCAAGGTCTCAAGAAGGTGCTGGCCAAAGAGAAGCTGGCCACTGGAGTGGGGGATGAGGGTGGCTTCGCCCCCCAACTGGCCTCCAACGAAGAAGCGCTCCAACTGATCGTCCGAGCCATCGAAATGGTCGGCTACAAGCCCGGCGTTGACGTTGCCCTGGCACTCGACGTCGCCGCGACCGAGCTCTATAAGGACGGCCTCTATCACCTGGAAGGGGAAGGCAGAACCTTGGATGCGGCCGGTCTGATCGACCTCTATGCCAGCTGGGTCGACCGCTACCCCATCATCTCGATCGAAGATGGCATGTCCGAGGACGACTGGGCGGGATGGGATCTCCTGACCCAGCGCTTGGGAGGGAAGGTCCAACTGGTGGGCGATGATCTCTTCGTAACCAATGTCAGCCGGCTCAAGACGGGCATCGAAAAGGGCATTGCCAACTCGATCCTGGTTAAGGTCAATCAGATCGGAACCCTGACCGAAACCTTGGAGGCGATCGATATGGCCCGAGCCGCCGGGTACAGCGCGGTCATGTCCCACCGATCGGGCGAGACCGAGGACACCACCATCGCCGATCTCGCGGTTGCAACCGGGGTTGGAATGATCAAGACCGGGGCTCCAGCCCGCTCTGAGCGAGTGGCTAAGTACAACCGCCTCCTCACCATCGAATCGGGACTCGGTCGGGGGGCGAAGTACGCCGGGGCGTCACGACTCGCCCGCGGGGTGGCCAGAGTCCAGGGCGCGGCGGCTGCCACCTCCTGACGGGACTCGGTCAAGCGGCTTGTCCCTTTACACATTGGTTCAGCTCTTCGAAGTCCTGCTCTTCGCGGTTGTGCTGCTGTTCGGTCTGCTCAGCGCCCAGCCCTCGCTGGCGATGGTCGGGGGAGGGCTCTTGGTCGGCAAAGCTGTCCTCAACATCCTGGCCCCAGAGGGCGGCACGGTGCTACGCCGCTCGGTAATTGGCTATGGGGTGGGTGCCCTGGTGACCGCGCTGGGGATCGCCGCCATCAAGCTGCTCAAGTGATCAGTCGAGCACCGGCCACCGGCGGCATCCTTGACCTGGTCGGCAACACCCCGTTGCTTCGAATCCGGCTCTTCGAACAGCGCTTCCCCGGTCTCCAGGTCTATGCCAAGGCTGAGTGGTTCAATCCAGGCGGATCGGTCAAGGATCGGGCCGCACTGTCGATGCTCCGCGACGGGGAGGAACGAGGCGCACTCGACCATTCGAAGATCGTGATCGACTCGACCTCCGGTAATACCGGTGTGGCCTATGCCATGATCGGTTCAGCCAAGGGCTATCGGGTCAAGCTGGTGATGCCCAAGAATGTCGGGTCCGAACGCAAGGAACTGGTCCGAGCCTTCGGTGCCGAGATTGTTTTCTCCGACCAGATGGAGGGTTCGGACGGGGCCATCATCCTCTGCAAACAGCTCGTGGCTGAATCTCCAGATCGATACTTCTACCCCGACCAATATTCGAACCCCGCCAATCCGAACGCGCATTACCAGGGAACTGGCCTCGAGATCCTGGAGCAGACTTCCGGACAGGTGACCCACTTTGTCGCGGGCCTGGGCACCACCGGCACATTCACCGGTACCGCGCGCCGGCTCAAGGAGAACAACCCATCCATCCGCACCATCGCCGTCCAGCCGGCCGATTCCTTCCACGGCCTGGAGGGCATGAAGCACCTACCCACCTCTATCGTTCCGGCGATTTGGGATCCTGGCGTTGCGGACGAGGTGTGGGAATGCCCAACCGAGGAGGCCTACAAACTGGCCCGCACTCTTTGCCGCCAGGAAGGGCTCCTGGTCGGCCATTCGAGCGGGGCCGCCCTCTGGGCGGTGGGCAAGTTGGCGGAGTCCGTGAGAGAGGGAGTGATCGTCACCGTGTTTCCCGATGGCGGCGACCGTTACCTTTCAACAGGGCTTTACACCTATCGAGTGGGGGATCGGTCTTGAGACTTTTAGAAGGGGCCATGGAGGCGATCACAATCCATGCTGAGGCTGGTTACCCGCACGAGATCTGCGGCTTCCTGATTGGAGCTGCGGAATCGGATCTGGTTGAGGAGTCTCGACGAGCGCGGAACATCGCGGTTGCGTCGGGGGATCATGGTCCTCACGATCGTTATCTGATCGATCCACTCGATCAGATACGAGTGGATCGGGAATGTGATGCGCAAGGCAAAGCGATTCTCGGCTTCTATCACAGCCACCCCAACAGCCCGGCCCGCGCGTCGATCACCGACGCGAACGCGGCCTGGCCGGATTCGTTCTATCTAATCGTCTCGGTCCGCGAAGGCAAGTTGGTGGATGCCAACGTCTTCGTCACCCAAACCTATGGTGGCCCGATGGGCCCCGAACCCCTGGAGATCGTCAAGGGCTGAGAGGTTCCAGGGGCCCGGCATTTAGGCCGGGGTGTGTACCACCATCCCGACCGGCTTCCGGTCAACTTTGACTCGCGGACCGACCTTTCGGTTATCAATCGTGAAGTCGAGAAGGCCCTCTCCGACCCTCATCCCCTCGACTCGAAGACGTGAATAGAGGCTGGTGGCCAAAGGGTCAATATGGATCTTCCCGGCCAGTGCGTCGACTTCGACTCCGGCCAGTGTCTGGAGGAGATGAAAAACCGATCCGGTCGCCCACGCCTGAGGGCTGCAGCTGACCAGATACTCGCACGGCCCCTGGCTGAAGCGACGGTCACGCTCAAACCCGCAGAACAGCTCCGGTAGGCGCGAATCCCCAAAACGGCTTCCCGCCTCCAACACTGAGCGGGCTACGCATT
>DASZFH010000307.1:0-2965 GCA_035939985.1 Candidatus Dormiibacterota bacterium | reverse complement strand
AGGGTCCAGTCTCGGGTGTCAACCGACCGAGTCTCAGTCACCTTCCCGACGCCCGGACACGGTAGCGGTTCTGGCCTCGGAAATCGGCGTTCACTCCCACCCCTCCAATCTTGGGACCAGCCAGTCCAAGATGCAGCCAGGAACTAGTGTCCCGATCTGATCCCAGCTTGGCGAAGGGTGTTATTCAAGATCGAGCTCAGATCTGCTAAAGAGTGGGCAAGGTTTTCGTGGTTGATCTGGAAGACGATGAGATCGTCGCCGTCCAGGGTCCAAAGTGCCTCCGGGTCGAGCCCGGCGCCGATTTGATCCCCGCTGGGTAGCGACCGCACTCGGACCGGTCGGTCGCCGGCTGTTTTCAGGAGGGCCTGGAAATCATCCCCATCCACTCGCATCGGAGGCGGAGGGGTGGTGCCACGCAGGGCTGCGGCGCGGCTGAAGGCGTCGTCGCTCGCCACCGGGAGCGCGGTATGGCGGCAGATGCAGGCTAGGAGCCACCAGGCGTCCGGACTCTTGGGCTGACGTTCGCAGGCCGATTGGGCGGCCTCTAAAGCGTCATAGAGTCGGCCACCGCGAAAGAGATTACGAGCCAGTTCGAGGCGATCCATGTGGGGCGGTAATGTATCAGGAATGGTGAGGCTGTTCCGACCCCACCCCCGCATATCGCTCGCGTTGTCGGCGGATGCGCTCGCATTGGCGGACCTCTACGACAGAGCCTGGGCGGATTGCAGAGGGCTGATCAGCGATTCGCTGGCGGAAGAGAACCTGGCTTCCGCTGAGGAGGTTTTGAGCTGGTTGGGGGGAGGTTTCGAGGTCTACGTTGCCCGTCTTGGGGGTGACCTGGTGGGCACGATCCGATGCAGCTTTCCTGCCGGCAGCTGCTTGATCGATCGACTGGCGGTCGGTGCTGCGTTTCGCAACCAGGGAATCGGCGCAGCGCTCGTGGATCATGCCCTGAGCCGGGCCCGAAGGGCCGGAGTGACCAGGGCATGGCTTAACGTCCCGCGCCAACTGGAGCCACTGGCCGGGTTTGTTCGCAGCCTTGGTTTCAGGGAGTCCGTCACCATCCACCCTCCCGCCTATGACACGGACACCATCCTGATGGAGATCGCTGTCTGAGAGCTCCTAGGAGACTTGAATTCCTGGCCAGGTTGTCGAAATGGTCGATAAGCCCCCGCGCTCAACCTGAGTGTTTGCTCCCCTCGGAATCGCCGGGGTTGGTCATGCGGGAGGGGTCTAGAAGCTCATTGATCTGAGCCTCCGGCAGTCCTCGTTGGCGGGCCAGGTCTCGAATCGTCTGCCCCGATGCGGCGGCCTCCTTGGCCAGCTTGGCGGCCTCGTCATAGCCAAGCACCGGGGCGAGCGCTGTCACCAGCATCAGGCCTCGTTCCACGCCATCCGGGCCAGCGGACGTGGCGGCCAGGCCAGCGATGCAGCGATCAGCGAAATTCTGGCTTGAATTGGCAAGCAGGGAAATCGATTCCAGCGTGCAGTACCCCGCCAGGGGCATCATCACGTTGAGCTCAAAGAAACTTCCAGACTGGCCGCAGAGGGTCACCGAGCAATCGTTGCCAAGCACCCGAGCAATGGCCATGGTCAGAGACTCGATGATCACAGGGTTGACCTTTCCCGGCATGATGCTGCTTCCGGGCTGGGTGTCGGGCAAAGTCACCTCACCCAGTCCAGCTCTTGGCCCGGTACCCATCAAGCGGATATCGGCGGCAATCTTCCACAGGCTCACCGCGATGGTTCGAAGGTGACCGTGGGCGGCGACAAGCGCATCCAGGGTGGCCTGGGCATGGAAGTGGTTGTCGGTTTCGTGAACTGGGACTTTGGTCCAGTCGGCGAGCAGAGCGCAGACTCTGCCTGCGAACAAAGGGTGGGTATTGATTCCCGTGCCGACAGCCGTGCCACCAAGGGCGACGGTGCTGAGCTCATCGAGTGCCAGTTGGGAGCGTCTGCGGGATTCCATGATCTGCCCCGCATAGCCGGCAAATTCCTGGCCCAAGCGGATTGGTGTCGCGTCCTGGAGGTGAGTGCGCCCGGTTTTGATGATGGGCATGAACTCCCGGCTCTTGGCTCCGAGGAGCGATTCCAGAGTTTGCAGGGCGGGCATCAGCTCCTGATCGATCGCCGTCGCGGCGGCCAGGTGAATCGCGGTTGGAATCACGTCATTGGATGATTGCCCTCGGTTGACGTCGTCATTGGGATGAACCAATCGGCCAGGCCCGATCGGGCCCCCCAACAGTTCGCTGGCTCGATTGGCGATGACCTCGTTGGCATTGGTGTTGGTGGAGGTGCCGGATCCGGTTTGGAAAACGTCAACCACGAACTCCGCGTCCAGCTTTCCCTCGGTCACCTCTCGCGCGGCCGCAACGATTGCGCCAGCCAATTCCGGCTCAAGCAAGCCGAGTTCTAGGTTGACCGTGGCGGCGGCCTGCTTGATCTGACCAAGGGCACGAATGAATTGACGAGGGAACCTGAGATTGGAAATCGGGAAATTGTGGGCCGCGCGCGAGGTGGAGGCGCCGTAGTATGCGGCCGCCGGAACTTCGACCTCGCCCATGGAGTCCCGTTCGATTCTGACGCTGTCGGCCATTCAGTGAGGGTAACCCCCTTCGGTGATGCGCGGTGGGAGCCGTCCGATTTACTCTAGTCGCGGGGTGGCTGCCTAATTGCCACCTAAGAACCCGAGCGGGTCAGCTCGCTCATACGAGGAGGAGTTTCGTTGAACAAGCAGGTACTTATCGCTGGAATCGTCATCGCGGTTGTCGGTCTTCTGGGGTCCGTCTATCTGATCCCGGCCGAGGGTGGAATTCACAAGAAGGGAGCCGCGGCGCTTGTGCTTCTGGTTGTGGGCCTAGGAGTGGCCGCCTGGGGGGCGATGTCGAAGTCGACAGAAACGGCATAGGGGCCCTCCTTTTGCAAAAATATTACAGTCGCATGTTGTCGGCCTAACAGGTGGCTG
>DASZFH010000306.1:0-6232 GCA_035939985.1 Candidatus Dormiibacterota bacterium | reverse complement strand
CAAGGTCCAGGGGGCCTTCAGGCGCCTCCAGATTGGGGTCTCGGCGGCCGTCCACGGGGTAAAGGAGGGAATGGCCAGCCTCAGCGCCTCCTCTCTGCAAGAGGGGCAATCGGAGTCAGTGGAGTTGTTCGAAAGCAAAGGGAGGGTTCGCCCGCGGCCGAGCAGTGTTTCAAAGCGTTCCCATCTGGGAAACAGGAGATAGAGGACCTATGGCGAAAGAAGACAGTGGATTCGGGATCGGATTATTCCTCGGTGGAGTGCTCGGGCTGATCGCGGGGGCCTACGTTGCCTCCGGACCTGGACGGGACACAGTTGACACTCTGCGCACACGAACGGTCGAGCTGACCGGGCCGGACAGCGAGTTCCGGAGCCGGGCTCGTACGGCCGCCTCAAGGGCCAAGGGAGCGCTGGACCCGACTCACCCAGTTGGGCGCGCCGTTCAGGACGGCCTGGCGGCGGCGCGGCGGCGCCGGGTGGAGTTGGCGGAAGAGGACGGCGGGGTTCCGCCGGTGCCCGCCTAACCTCTAAATGGAACCCTCCTCATTGGCGGAACTCAGGATTCCCGCCGACTTCGGGTTTATTTCGCTGGCCAGGAGGGTGGCCTCAACTTTGGGGTCGCAGCTTGGATTCACCCTGGAAGGGCTCGATGAGCTGAACATCGCCGTCGCAGAAGCGTGCGGCTGCGCCATCGCCGAGGCCCAACAAGCGTGGGGGGGAGGTGAGCTCAAATTGGCTTTTTCCACGGCCCAAGGTGGGTTGGCGGTGGATGTCGAGGGATTGCCTCCAAGTCAAACGCAGATCCGGAGGTTGGCTCCGCAGCCGCGCCCAGCAGCGCGGGATGAGGAGATGCGTCGGCTCGCCGACGAGGTAATCCGATGTTTCGTGGATGACTTTCGGCCAAGTATCGAGCCGGGGGTGGGGCGCCTGCGATTCCGGATGGTCAAGTATCTGATCGGCTAACCCCAGCACTAGCGATTTGAGCAGCCCGCCAACCGCCTCCCGAGAGGAGTTGCGTCGCCTGCATCGGCGATACCGAGAGGCCGATCAGGGAGCCGAGCGAGACCGGATTCGCGCCCAGTTTGTCGACGCCTACTCCGGGTTGGTCCATTATTTAGCGCGAAAATTCCAAAACCGGGGGGAACCTTTGGACGACATTGTTCAGGTGGGCTTCCTTGGTCTGATCAAGGCGATCGATCGCTTCGATCTTGAACTGGGCAACGAGTTCAGCACCTTCGCCACCCCGACCATCGCCGGAGAAATCAAACGCTACTTTCGAGACAAGAGTTGGGCGATCAAGGTCCCTCGCCGGCTGCAGGAGCTGAATCAGCGCGTTCTGAGGGCCAATGACGAATTAAGAGCCGAGCTCAATCGCCAGCCGGCCGTTGCGGAGGTCGCTGCTCGCTTGGAGGTCAGTCCTGACGAAATCCTGGAGGCCATGGAAATGGGGGAAACCCAGATTCCCCTCTCGATGGATGTCGCGGTGGGAGGTGACGAGGCCCGGCCCCTCGCCGACTCTCTGGGAGACGCTGACCCGGACCTGGCTCGGGTTGAAATGAGGGATGTTCTGGAGCGTGCCATGCGTCATCTGACCCCCCGTGAGCGGTCGATCATGGCAATGCGCTTTTACGACCAACTTTCACAGGCTGAAATCGCCAAGAGATTGGGCATCAGCCAGATGCATGTTTCCCGGCTGCAGCGGGCGGCCCTCGAACAACTCAAGACTCATATACCGGAATCGGCGCAGTAGCCGGCTGCGGAACCTCATGGGTTTGACTCGATTGCTGTCGTCGATCCGTATACTTGGCGGTACCCCCGATGACCGGGTCTCAAATCCGCCAACGTTTTCTAGAGCACTTCAAGGGTCGGGACCATACCGTGCTTCCCAGCGCGCCGCTGGTCCTTCAGGGTGATCCGACAACCCTCTTCACGATCGCGGGAATGCAACCACTCAAGCCCTACTTTCAGGGCCTGACTGAGCCTCCCGCGGCAAAGCTGACCTCCTGCCAAAAGGTCTTCAGAACCGCTGATCTCGATGAGATCGGCAAGACCGACCGGCACTGCACCTTCTACGAGATGCTGGGTAATTTCGCGCCCACGGGGGGCTATTTCAAAGAGATGGCGATCCCGCTCGCATGGGAGTTGGTGACCGAGGGGTTCGGGATTCCTCGCGAACGGATTCGAGTCACCGTGCACCCCGATGACGAGCTGGCTCGTGCGACCTGGGGACTGACTTCACTGGGGCCGGACCGAGTTCACGCCGAGCCGGCCGCGTGGTGGGCGGCAGGTGCCACTGGTCCCTGCGGCCCCTGTTCCGAATTGTTTTACGACCGGGGCCGGGAATTCGGCTGTGGCCAGCCGGATTGCTATCCGGAGCATTGTGAGCGCTATCTGGAGTTCTGGAACCTGGTGTTTATGCAGTTCGATGCCCAGGACTCCGGCGATCTCGCCCCCCTGCCACGTCCTGGAGTAGACACTGGCATGGGTCTGGAAAGAATCACCGCCATCCTCCAAGGCGTGTCCAGCGTCTTCGAGTGTGACCTGATAGCGCCAATTCTCGCGTTTGTGCGCGAGCAGAGTGAGAAGTCGATTACAGCCTCCGAGCGTAAGGTGGCCGATCACCTGCGAGCAATGACCTTCCTGATCGGGGACGGGGTCCGACCCAGCAATGAAGGCCGCGGGTATGTTCTTCGTCGCGTCATCCGCCGTGCCGCCGTGCATGCCCAGCGGTTGGGAATGAGGCGATCACTGGCCGATGGGGTGGAGGTGGTGGCGCAAACTCTGGGCGACCATTACCCGGAGATTCCAGCACGGGCGGACGTTATCCGGACCGCTATCCAGGCCGAGGTGCAGCGATTCACCAGGACTTTGGACCAGGGCCTGGAGCAGTTTTCCGCGGTGGTGGCTCGAAACCCGCGATCGATCCCCGGTCCCGACGCATTCAAATTGCATGACACTTTCGGGTTTCCCCTGGAGTTGACCCGCGAGCTGGCGGCGGAGCGAGGGGTTGAGATCGACGAAGACGGATTCGCCTCTGAGATGGCCGCCCAGCGGGAGCGATCGAGATCCATGACCAAGCGTCGTTGGGTGGAATCGGCCACCTTCCCGACCTCCGAATTCGTGGGATACCAGACACTTGGCTGCGAGTCGCCCCTGCTGTTGATACGGCACGGCGGGGAGACCGTCGAGCAGGCCACGGAGGGGGAGGAGGTCGAGATCTTCCTGGCAACGACTCCGTTCTATCCCGAATCGGGTGGCCAGGTGGGTGACACCGGCGTCATTCAACTGCCAGGTGGCCGGATCCGAGTCGAGGACACCCAGCGGCCCGCCGCGGGCGTGATTGCCCACCTCGGAACCGTCGAGCTGGGCGTAGCTCGGTTGGGGGAGATCGCGCTGGCCTCGGTCGATGCCGCGCGCCGGCGTCAGGTTGCGAGGCATCACTCAGCGACCCATCTGCTCCACAAGGCGTTGCGGGAATCATTCGGCGAGGGCACCGTACAACGCGGGTCCTGGGTCGGCCCCGACCACACCACCTTCGATTTCGTGCACGAGCGGGCGCTGACGCCGGAGGAGTTGGAACAGGTCGGACATCGGGTCAATGGTCAGATTCGGGCCGCTCTCCCCCTCCAGGAAAGTCTGCTCAGTTACCAGGAGGCGGTCAGCTCCGGGGCCATGCACCTCTTCGAGGAGAAATACGGAGACGTGGTGAGGATGATCTGCTTCGGCGATTGGAGCTGCGAGTTGTGTGGCGGCACCCATATTGCCAATACCGCGGACATCGGACCCGCGTTCCTGATCTCGGACAGCAGCGTCGGAGCCGGTGTGCGCAGGGTCGAGATGGTCGTCGGAGAGGCGGCTGAGGCGCTTGCCGTGCGCAGATTGCGGGAGGTGGCTGAGGTCACCCGCGGTCTCGGCGGCACCGCCGACCAGTTGCAGCAGCGGGTCGCCGAGCTCAAGCTCCAGGTCAAAGAGCGGGAGCGACAAATCGAACAACTTCGAGATGAGCTGGTCACCGCGAGGGTCCGTCAGGGAACTCCCGAGTCTTTTGGCACCCGAGTCCCGGTACGTTTGGAGGCATTGGATGGAAGCCAAGTGGATCTGAAGGCATATGTGGACCGGATGCTGGAATCCCTGAGTCGGCCCGGGGTTGTGGCCGCGACCAGTCATGATCGCTATGTGATCAAGGTCTCGGAGGAGCTGACAACTGAGTTTGATGCCAACCAGCTGAAATCGGAGTTCGGCCCGGGAGGCGGATCGGCCAGGCTTGTTCAGGGGCGCTTGGACCGGTCCCCGGAGGCAGCCTTCGGCAGTTTGCGGGAGCGTCTTCGGTGAGCGGCTTCCGTCTGCTCAAGCGCAAGGAGGACTACTACCGCCATTTCACCGCGGTTGATATCGGCACCGACCAGGTCAAAGCTTTGGTCGTTCGCCGCACTGATGGCACAGGGGAGATCCTCGGGGTGGGACGAGAACCCCAGGCGCATACGGCCATGAGCGGGGGTGCCATCGCCGACATTGGCGCGGTGATAATGGCCACCAATCGGGCTATGGAGGCGGCGGAGGATATGGCCGGGGTGGTGCCGGGGCAATCCATCGTCGGGGTCGCGGGAGAGCTGGTCAACGGATTCAGCTCCTCGATCTCCTATCCCCGAGAAATGCCCGACCGCCAGGTCAAGCAGGCAGAGCTAAGGGTCCTGCTCCAACAGGTCCACCGCCGGGCGCTCCGAGAAGCCCAGCATCTGCTGGAGTTGGAGCGCGGCTATGGGCCCCTGGAGGCTCGCTTGGTCCATTCAGCCGTGACCAACGTGAGGATGGACGGATATCAAGTCGCCAATCCCCTCGGGTTCACCGGACGCAATCTGGAAGTGACGGTTTTCAACACCTTTGCACCTTTGACCCATGTCGGTGCCATCGAGTCGGTGGTGAAAGAGCTCGACCTGGAGATGATCGGCGCCGTTGCCCAGCCATACGCTGTGGCCCGAGCCTGCGCCGGCCAGGAAGCCTGGGAGCAGGGTGGGGTATTCGTCGATATCGGGGGTGGGACCACGGATGTCGCTCTGCTGAGGGATGGCGGAGTCGAGGGCACTCGGATGTTCAACATGGGCGGCCGATCGTTCACCCGCCGGATCGCGCAGTCGACCGGCCTATCCCAGGAGGAGGCCGAAATCCGTAAGATCCGGCACGGCGAGGGACTCCTGCCCCCGGATGATTCTCTGGCTCTGAGTGCCCTGCTGTCAGGCGATGTGGAGGTCCTTCTGCAGGGCCTTAACCTGTGCCTCAAAGAGCTGTCGCGCGGTGAGCGATTGCCGGGCAACATCTACCTGTGCGGGGGCGGAAGCCTCCTGCCCGAGATTTTGACGGGGGTTAATCAGTCCCGATGGGCGGACGGGTTGCCTTTCTCCCACGCTCCCCATGCCCGACTCCTGACGCCAGCCGACGTCATCGGTATTTCGGACTCCACCGGCCAGCTGGCTTCGCCGCGCGATGTTGGACCGATGAGCCTGGCCGTCCATGCTTTGAAGCTCGATGCCGAGTTTCGAGATCCCGTCAGCATACTTATGAAGGGCGTGTTGAAAAGGATGAAGTCTTGATCAAGCCAAGGGGTCGCGGATAGCGATGGCTCAGAACCCCCTCTATATCGATGCGGATGAGGAGATCTTGGAGGTCGTCGAACGGTTGCGAACGGCTACCGCCACCCAGCTCAGCCTGATCGTTCCGCACCGCTCGAAATTGGGTCAGAGCCGGCTCAATTTCCAGTTGCTGCATCGATACGCTCAGCAACTCGGAAAGCAGGTCTCGGTGGTTTCGGCTGAGCCGGCCGTCCAGCAGATGGCCGCTGAGGCCGGACTGGCGGTCGATGCCGCCGGCGCCCCCGCGGCCCAGGTGGTGGCGGTCCTGCCAACCCCGAATCTGCCCCCGGCGCCGACTACGGTGGCGCCTCCCATGCCACATTCATCCCCCGATCTCTGGGTCACCGCGGCGGGACCTGGTCAAAACCCGGCGCTGGGGGCCGCGGTGGGTTCCCCGCCTGTGCCTGCCCCCCCTCCGACTCCGACCGGATCGGCGGGCGGTCCAAGTGCAGCGGGGCCATACACGCGCCAACCCGATCGCACCAGTGAGTCCGGGCCGATCGCGTCAGGTTTGGGGAGACCTAGGGGAGCGGCGGTCCGCCCGCGACCCCCCAGCGGCCTCCTACCAGTTCCTCTTCGGCTCTCACCGCGGTTGATCGCGATCGGGA
>DASZFH010000305.1:0-4160 GCA_035939985.1 Candidatus Dormiibacterota bacterium | reverse complement strand
TCGTCCAAAGGGAGGTGCGCCCACTCCACCGCTGCTTGAGAGGTTTGCGCCGGGCGCGGGGTGGTAATGCACTAGGCAGATCAAGGGGGTCGGACGGTGGACCTTAGGGATGTGGTGGCGATGGTGAAGCAGGACCATGCGTCGATCAACGCCGACTTCGCCCAATTGGCCCGCCGGGGCGACGCGAGCCCGGAGTTGTTCTCGGATGTGGCAACTCGGTTGATCAGGCATGAGGTGGCGGAGGAGATCGCCCTCTATCCCGCCCTCCGCGGGGTAGACGATGGCAAGCTTGCTGAACCTCGACTCTCCGAACAAGCCGAGATCGAAAGACGGCTCTATCGCTTGGAGAGGGTGGGTTTCGATGAGGCTGTCCTCCAGCCGGAGCTGGCGGACCTCTGGTCGACGGTCTTTGACCACTCGGAACACGAAGAAGCAGAGGTGCTCCCGCTGGTTGCTGTCGCCCTCCCACAACTGGAGAGAATCAAGCTGGGTCGGATCTATGCGCGGGTCCGGGACACCGCTCCAAATCGCCCGCATCCGCAGGCTGGTGCCGAACCAACGGCCAACACAATCATTGGCCCGTTGGCCACCCTGGCCGATTGGATCCGCGACTGTGCACGTGGTTCCGTCTGGCAGGCCAGCTAAGAGCGGCTAGGCCGACACGACCCGGCCCGGCCAGTTCCTGAACTGGGCGCAGTTACGCTCTGAGGACGGTCAGGCCACGACAACGAAAAGGTCAGCCCCGTGACGTAGAGGGGTGGACCGCAGGAAGGAAGACGATGGCTCAAAGTGCAGGACTCCATGAACCCGAGGACCGACTCTCGTCGGAAACGATAGACCGACACCGGGCGATCGCATCGATCCAAGAGGAATTGGAGGCGGTCGACTGGTACGACCAGCGGGTCGATGCCACAACGGACGCAGCGCTTGCCGATGTTCTTGCCCACAACCGGGACGAAGAAAAGGAGCATGCCGCGATGGCACTGGAGTGGCTTCGCCGCAACGACCCGGTCCTCGACAAGCACCTGCGGACTTATCTGTTCACCTCGGAGCCGGTCGTTCGCATTGAGGCAGAGCCAGAAGCCGGAGGTGGAGACCAGCGCCCCGATTCGTTGGGCATCGGCGATCTGAGGGCCTAGGCCCAGCAGCGATCGCAGCCCCGGCTGGCGCCGGGACTGCGATCGACGCCGTGAGAGGCGTGGAGTGCTCGGGCTCTTGGATACCCCGATTGGACCGCTTGAAACCCCAGGGCTCGAATGAGGGTGATCCGGGGGCACCGCCGCTGACCTGGTGGAGTCGGCTGGGCTGTTCCGTCAGTCTCGATGTGGGCCATGCGGAACCGATCCCACCATCCGCACACGCCCACCGTGCGTCCTGATGAGGCACTGGAGGCTGTCCAAGGCTGCATTCCCAGCAGCGTCGAGATGGGTCAGTCCGCCGATGTCCAGGACAACCTCGGCGAACGATCCCCATGCGACCTGATCGAATTGAGCGTGGAGTGCGACCGATGATTCGCAGTCCAGCCATCCGGAGAGCGTGAGCGTGCAGATCGGCCATGCCGCTTGGAACGCTACCGACAGGCGAACCGACCCCTCTGGCCATCTGGACCTGCCGGGGAAATCGACAACATGAGCCGTCTGTAGTGGGAGCGATGTGGCCATGGACCGTGCCATACCCACTCGATGGGCGCATCAACCGGGTAGGTCTTCATCTGTCCGAGGTCAGGTGCCAGGATGCCCCGCCCATCGTTCTGAATTCCTGGTGAGCAGGCATCAATTAGGGTAGAGCCAGCGAAGGCGGGACCATGCACGCAACCTCCAGCCCCAGTGTTCAAGCCCGGGACGACCCAGGGCGTCACGAATCCGAGGAGGAGCGCGAGGATCGCAATCTGATGGAGCTCCTTCAAGAGCTTCGTGTGGCCGGTATCGGCGTTCAGGTGCTGTTCGGGTTCCTCCTGTCGCTGCCATTCACGGCGCGATTCGCCAGGATCGACCGCACCCATCGCCACCTCTACATCGCCTGCCTCCTCCTGGCGGCTCTGGCAACAGCCCTGCTGTCAGCTCCGGTTGCCTACCATCGCCTCGTCTTTCGTCAGCACAAGAAGGCGCCTCTCCTCCGGGTAGCGAATGCGATGGCGCTGGGTGGGCTGGCAGCGGTGGGGCTCGCCATGTCCGCTACGGTGTTGCTGGTGGCCGGAGTGGTGCTCAACGGCATCGCGGTGCCGTTGATTTTCGCGTCCGTCGTCGGCATGTTTGTCCTGTTATGGGTCATCGTTCCCGTGGTTTCGGGCCGATCGGGGGACAACGAGGAGGCTGCTGGTCGTCCCCCAGACTCGTGAGGCCGCGCTCTACACCGGAGCGAACAGGTCGCCATGTTGGTTGACTCGAGCCAGCACGTCTTCGGCAGTAAAGCGCAGAAGGTCCGGATCGGCCTTCTCGTGGCATGTGACCACCTCCTCCCAGGTCACCGGGGTTGAGACCGTTGGTTCCGGACGGGCCCGCAGGGAATAGGCGGCAACGGTCGTCTTGGCGGGATGATTCTGGCTCCAGTCGACAAGGACCTTGCCGCGGCGCAGGCTCTTGCGCATGTTGGAGACGACCAGATCTGGATGGTCGCCTTCCAACCTGATGGCAATCTGGTGAGCCTCCTTGCGCACCTTGTCCCAGGTGTTGGGTCCTCCGAGCGGTACGTAGAGTTGAAGGCCCTTCGAACCGCTCGTCTTTGCCACGCTGTCTCGCGAGCTCTCTGCCAGCAGATCGGCGATGTGTCGCGCCACCGCGCAGCACTCCACCATCGTGGTGCCTTCCCCGGGATCAAGGTCGAAGACCATGTGGTCTGGCGGTCCCGGGAGGTTGCGCCGGCGCCCCACGCTCCAAAGGGGGACGTGGAACTCGATGGTGGCCAGATTGGCGGCCCAGATGAGGGTGGCAACGTCGGAGACGATGCTGTAGACCACGGCGTCCCCCTCGGCGGTCGAAGGGACTGAAACCTGGCGGACCCATTTGGGCGCGTGCCTTGGCGCGTGCTTCTCGAAGAAGAAAGAGCCATCCACGCCGTCGGGAAATCGCTTCATGGTCAAGGGCCGATCAGCAAGGTGCGGCAGCATGAACGGCGCGATGCGGACGTAGTAGTCGATCATTTCCCCCTTGGTGAACCCGCTGTCCGGGTAGAACACCTTGTCAAGGTTGGAGATCGTCAGCTCGCGACCATCGATGGTTGTCCTGATGGTCTCACGACTCACGGCGGACATCCTTGACCGTCTTGTCGGATCGAACGCCTCGCCACACGGGATGACGGAGGCGACCGTCGGGAGTCCATTCACCGTATTGGACCTCCCCGACGAGACGTGGACGGACCCACACCACTCCCTTCTCGAGACTCGGAGGAAGGCGCTGCTCGAACGGGCTCGTCGAGCGCTCCAATGGCCTTAGTTCGTTCAACAGACCCTCCCGCTGAATTCGTGTGAATCCGGTGCCCACCTTTCCGACATAGTCCAATTTGCCTCGCTTCGTGGTCGAGGGCAGGCCGAGCAGGAGGGCGCCAAAGGTCGATTGGCGATCACCCTTTCCCACCGCGAACCCACCGATAACCACCTCTTGGGTGCGCTGTCCTTTGACCTTCACCCAATCCCGGCTGCGGACGCCCGGTCGGTACACGCTCGTTCTTCGCTTGGCAACGACCCCTTCCCTGCCCAGCTCCAGGGCTGAACGAAATACGTGCTCGCCCGGCTCGTCGACGAATGAAGGGGTCACTGCCCAGCTGGGGCCGGCGAGAGCCAATCGTTCCAGCTCCTTCCGCCGTTCGTCGTAGGTCGATCCGATCAGGGAGCGACCGTTGCAATGGAGAAGGTCAAAGAACACCAGACTGGCGGGGTCTCGAAGCGCGGCGCGAGCCGCATTCCTCGGCGAAGCGACTTGCAGGCGGTGTTGAAGGCGGGAGAAGGAGTGGCGACCGCCCTCGTCGAACACGACGATCTCACCATCAAGGAGAACCTGGTTCGAACCGAGGGCCTCACCCAGGTCCCTCAACTCCGGAAAGGTGCCGGTGATGTCGTGTCCGCCTCGACTGAGGGCCCGGGCCCGCCCTCCATCGACCCACACCATGACCCGGACTCCATCCCATTTGAATTCGAAGGCCCACTGGTCCTCCTCGGTGGGCAG
>DASZFH010000304.1:0-3026 GCA_035939985.1 Candidatus Dormiibacterota bacterium | reverse complement strand
TAATCGGAATTGGAGTCTTCCCAGGTGCCATCCGGTCGAGATAAAGGTGTCCCCCGAGATGGTCGACCTCATGCGCAACAAGTCGGGCCTCTCCTCGATGCCAAGCCCGAATGGACCGAACTCCAAGGAAATCTGTCGTTTCAATCTGGATCGCCAGCGAACGGGTAACCAAGCCTCTGACGTCGAAAAACGACAGGCAGCCTTCGTATTGCTCGTCAAGGTCCCCTGACTCGGAGATGATCTTCGGGTTCAGGAGAAGGATCGGCTCCGTCTCGGGGAACCAGACGATCGCCGCCGACCTAGGGATCCCAATCTGGGGGGCGGCGAGGCCGATCCCTTTCTTGAAGACGTGGACCGCGGAAACCCGCGCGGCGTGTTCCTTGAGTAGCTGGGCGACCCGCCGGGCCTCATCCGCCTCGCTGGGGAGATCGAAGGGGGTACAGACCTCGCGCAAGATCGGATCACCTTCCTGCCGGATGCCCAACGCGCGCATCTGATCCACGATCGTGGTCGGTTTCATGCCTGATCGGTCCCAGCCATGGCGGGCCTGATTTGGGGCGGAGCGGATCCAAAGCGCCATTCCATCCGATAGCGGGTGTGAAGCGGCGGATCTTTGACCGTCCATTCGAAAACGACCCGATCGCCAACCTCGTCGCGGGTGACCGGAGTCGGAAGCGGGTAAGCCTCCGCGGTCAGGGACGTCTCGGTTCCCCAAAGTGCCGGAGCAACCGACCTTGGGAAATCAAGGCGCATGCCCAGCCGGTGAGTTGGCCAGCGGATGGCCCTCTGGAACCATTGACCCCATTTTGCTTCGGCAACCGTGTAGCTGTACTCGATGTCGGACACCTCGCCAGGGTAGATCGGGAAGCGGCGACCGTCCGGGCTCTCGAAGAGCAGGTGAAGCTCCTTGAAAGCGTCCCGATCGTGCTTGACCGACCACTCCATGGCCTGCCCTCGACACGAGGCCTTGAGATCCAGTTCTTCCCAGGTGAGCGGGCTACCGCGATAGAGCTTGTTGGAATGGTCGGCGTCGTCCGGGTAGCTGTCCACCGCGATGCGGATCAGGAACCGGGTAACCGGAGCGTTGCCGGTGTTTTGAAGCTCCCGCCGGACACGGATTTGGTAACGACCGGGCTGATAGGTCAGGTCGGCTTGTTCGTCCTTCACCACCAGGCCACTGCCCGCAACGACGGACGGCCTGCGGGGACGCTCCTCCCCGGCCACACCGGAAGCAGCCTCGCTTGTCAAACTGCCCCCAGTAAGGTCGGCGACATCAACTCGTAGCGCCTCGGCAAGGTCCAGGAGTTCCCCAATCCGAGGGTCCGTCGCTCCCCGCTCCAGGTCGATGAGCCACCTGTCCGAGCGGTTGACCAGGCCAGCTAGCACGACCTGGGTCATCCCCAAACGGCGGCGGGCTACCTTGATCTTCGCACCGATCGACTCCCGACTCATGACGTCGGGATGGCCGTGCCATTTGCCGGGAACAGGTCGTCAATCGCGACGCCCAAGGCCCGGGCCAGAGCCCGGGCGTGCCGCTGACGCGGGAGGGATTCCCCCCTTTCCCAGGCTGCAACCGTGCGTATCGAGACCCGGACTCGCCGCGCCAGCTCCTCCTGGGTCAGTCCTCTCGTTCGCCGGAGGTCACCGATTCCCATGGGGTTGGTGCAGAGAATATCAGTCCGACAGACCGACCACATGCGGCGGGATCGACTGATCGCAGGCAGTAATATATTCATAACTTCATGCGCTATTGCGGACGAGCTGCAAGCAGAATCAGCAAGGACGATCACCTGAACAATCGTGCGGAATCGGCAAAGTTACGCATGTGAACGTCCGTGCCTGGGATGGGACGGCGGCCGCTTGAGACTGGCCTCAGCCGGGATCCACCGGCACCAACCAAACCAGGAGGTCTCACATGAGTTGCACGGTTCTTTTCAGTGGCGGGGTCGCGAGCGAGGTCCGGACCCGCCAGTTACCTGGTGGCCAGAGCGTGGCCGAGTTCCTCGCCGTGATCCCGCGCTGGACGAAGGCGGGCGAGAAGAAGGATTTCGTCCGAGTGACGGTTTGGGGGTCCTCGGGCGCTGCCTGCGCCAAGTATCTCCGCAAGGGCTCCAAGGTGGCCGTCGTCGGGCGGCTCAGCGGCGAGTTCTACGAGAAGGACGGCAAGCGCGTCCTGAGTCCGGCCCAGGTGGTCGCGGAACATGTCGAGTTCCTGACGCCCGCACCGCAAGGGCAAACCACGGAATCGTATGCGGCCAATCCGGCTCCGGGCCGGGGCGGCAAGGCGGCGGCCTGATGAGGGATCGACCAGGCCCAGGAACCGACAACGGGTTCAAAGTGTTGGTGCTCGTGGTTGGGGCGGTGGTCGGAGGGGGGTGGGTTCTCCATCATCCGCCCGCGACGATGATGGCGGGGGTTGGCATTGCGATTCTGATCGGGATCGGGGGCGCCTCGTTGGCGCTCCTGATCTTTCTCGTTGTCGTGTTCGCCAAGATCGCCCGCTGGCTCAGAGCTGATGGGGAGACCCGGAAATCCCTTCGGCAGGCTCGCCAAATCCAAAAGGGGTGGCCACGTCTGAGTCGGCAACTCGGCCTCGCAACCGCAGATCCGGACCATCTGGTTCCGGCGGCGGGCCCAGGCACCCGGACCAGGCCATTCATTTGGACTCCTCAGATCAAGGTCCGGGCCGATGCCTACGGGGTCGTGGTCACTGCGGCGACTCTACCCAGACTCCATCGGGGCGTTTGGGTCAAGGCGGCGGATGATCTCGCCAACGCCTGGGGCTGTGTGCGGGTCGCCGTGAGTCAAGACCGGCCTGGCTGGGTAACCCTGCGGGCCGTTCGCCGTGATCCGCTCACCGAAGCGTATCGGTACGCCCCAACCGGTCACCCTCCCGCCGAGCTGGAGCGGTGGATGATGGGGAGAGACGAGTACAGCGCCGATGTCTGGGTCCGGCTGGCGGACGTGCCCGGAATCTGCATTGCCGGACTGCCTGGCTACGGGAAGACCAGCCTTGTAAACAGCCT
>DASZFH010000303.1:0-3114 GCA_035939985.1 Candidatus Dormiibacterota bacterium | reverse complement strand
GTTACCACCGACGCCGTTCAGATACTCGGAGGCGTGGGTTATACCCAGGACTATCCGGCGGAGAGGATGATGCGCGACGCCAAGATCACCCAGATCTACGAGGGCACCAACCAGATTCAGCGCTTGGTCATTGCCCGAGCGATCTTGCGGGGGGGCACGGAGGGTGCGGTTATGGTTAGGCCGTGACCGATTCCGAGGAGACCAACCAGGCTCCTGCCTCAGAGCCCAAGCCGCCGAGTCCGGAGGAGCCAGGAGCCGGGGAGGAGGTCGCGCCACCGGTCACCCAGAGTTCTCCGGTCAGTCCGCCTTCTCAGTACCACCCAATGGCCCCCTTGCCAGCGGGTCCTCCGCACGGCTACCCGCCGCCCGGGTCTGGCTATTCGCCGCTCGCACCTGGCTACCCGCCCCCTGCGCCCGGCTATCCGCCCCCCGCGCCCGGCTACCCGCAGCCCCTGCCGGGGTACCCACAGCCCGCACCCGGCTACCCGCAGCCCGCACCCGGCTATCCGCAGCCCGCGCCCGGCTATCCGCAGCCCGCGCCCGGCTACCCGCAGCCCGCGCTGGGGTTTAACACGCCACCGTGGGCCCCAAGCGCACGTCCCCTAGCTGGTGAAACCGATTCTGGGGCCCTTTGGTCGCTGATCCTGGCGGTGCTGGGAGGCTTGACTTGCGGATTCATACTCTCTCCGATCGCCTTCTTTCTGGGTGTCAGCGCCCTCCGGAGGGTCCGGGCCTCGGGTGGGGCGCTGTCTGGTGAGGCTCTGGCTCAGGTCGGCAAATGGCTGGGGTTGGCCGGAGCTGTGGTCTGGTATGTATGGGTGATCGGATGGCTCGTCTGGCGCAATATCGGCTAGCCATACCGCCCGGCTGAAACCTCCACGTTGGGTGTAAGCTGAGCACTCGGATGTCAAGTGCCCGGCTGAGAGCCAGGCGTTCCAGCTATCGACTCAGCACAAGTCTCAGACCGACACCCCTGGCATTTGCGATCGTCGCGGTGGGGGTCGTTTGCGTGCTTGCAGTCACCTTAGCTGTGGGACGCGTCGCTCTCTTTATCAACGGAGTCTCCACCAAGGGCATTGGTGCGATCACCTCTGTCGTGGGGGGGCCCAAGCCGGGAAGCATGGCCTGGAAGCTGGCCCACGGCCAGGACGTCAATCTGCTCCTGATGGGGGATGGGGGGGCAGAAAACGACTCGCCCCTGTTGACCGACACCATCATCGCGATCAGCCTCGACGGCGCCACCCACCACGCGGCAATGATCTCGATCCCGCGTGACATTTGGGTCAACTACGATGCCTGGCCATCAGCGGGTCCCCGTCCGGCTTATTCCGGCAAGATCAACGAAGGCTTCGAGATCGGTAGTCAGGACGCCGGGGGTACCAAGCTGCCTGCCTACACCGGGCCAGACGGCGGGGGCCATCTCGCCGAACATACCGTCTCCGCGGTCACCGGCCTTGCCTTCGACGGGTACATCACTGTCGACTTCAAGGCCTTTCGGGACGTTGTTGACGCCATCGGCGGGGTCAACGTATGTCTTGATGGGCCACTGGACGATGAGCAATATCCCAATTACGCGGACGGGTATGTGCCCGGCGGAATCCATTTCAAAGCCGGCTGTCAGAACGTCAACGGTGAGCAGTCGTTGGAACTGGCACGCTCCCGACATGCGGATCAGCCCGATCAGGCCAGCGATTTCGGCCGAGCAAAGCGGCAGCAGCTGATCCTGAGTGCGGTTAAGAAAAAGATCACTTCACCACAAACCGTGATCAGTCTGTTTTCGATGCTCGGATCCCTGCAGGACGACGTTAAGACCGATCTCGACCTGGCCTCGGTGCTGGCGATTCGGGACTGGGGACAATCGCTGCCCGACTCCAATATCCTCCGGGTTGGCCTGACCAATGGGGATCTGCTGGCCGACCAGGGGCAAGGAGCCACCTGCGGGCCGGTTTATAGCCTCTGTCCACAGGATTCGACCTTTGCCATGGTTCGCTGGTACCTCCAGATGGTCCCAGCGGCCCCGGCGGCCGCCCCGGAAAAGGCCTCAATCCAGGTAGGTGTAGGTACCTACAACATCAGTGATCTACCAGACCGGCTCACAACCGCCTTGTCGACCCTCGGGTTTCAGGTCCAGAGCCAGGGCCACCAGCCTGTCCAGGCGACCACCACCATCGCCGATTACTCGGGTGGCCATTACCCCAAGACCAGTGCTTGGTTATCCAAATTCTTCGGAGTCCCGGTTACGCCGGCCGCTTCACCCACCCCTGCGGGGCAGGTGGAGAATGGTCTAGTGGTAACAGTCGGTCGGGATTTTGCGCTGCGCTGGTATGGCCTCGCCTGACGGGTTTCGTCTGTCTGACGTCAAGGCTCTCGCTCGCGCAATCTCCGCGGCCGAAACCGCGGCGCAGCCGTCGGTTCGCCTTCCTGCCGGAGTTGGGAGCGGAAGGGGTGGGGGCCGGGTTATGGGTCTGACCGGCCCGCCCGGCAGCGGAAAGTCAACCCTTGTCGATGGCCTGATTTCGGAGTTGCGAGGTCGGGGGGAAACCGTGGCGGTGATGGCGATCGATCCCAGTTCGCCGAGGTCCGGGGGCGCCATCCTGGGCGATCGAGTGCGCATGCAGCGTCATGCAGGTGATGCCGGCGTTTATATCCGCAGTATGGGGAGCAGGGGCCATCTCGGCGGCCTAGCGGCCAGTAGTGGCGCCGTGGTCGAGCTGCTCAGAGACTTCGGTTTCGACTGGATCCTGGTTGAGACCGTGGGCGTTGGACAGTCGGAGGTGGAGATCGCCAGCCACGCCGACACGACGGTGGTGGTGATGGCGCCCGGCATGGGGGATGGGATACAGGCGCTCAAGGCCGGGATTCTGGAGATCGCCGACGTCCTGGTGGTCAATAAGGCCGATCTGCCAGGGGCTGAGCAGACACGCCGAGATCTCCGTGCGATGCTGCAGATCGGACCGCGCGGTTTATGGAAGGTGCCCCTAATTTGTACCCGCTCGGATCGTCCGGAAACGGCTGCCGATCTACTCGAAGCGGTTGAAAAACATCGCCGCCACATCCAGGGATCCGTCAACCAAGTGTCGGACTCGGTGTGACGCCGCCGGGATTAGGTACGCT
>DASZFH010000302.1:0-4314 GCA_035939985.1 Candidatus Dormiibacterota bacterium | reverse complement strand
GGTCGAGATTCAACTGGAGGACGTTGAGGTGGGGCTCGCCGAAAACCCATAGGATTCGACCCTGGAGGTCTTTTTCAACTAAGGCTCGGACCTTGACCGGGTCGAGGCCGCGAGCTGTCGCGACCCGATTGACCTGGTATAGAGCTCCGGCTTCGGAGATGTTGGGGTCGAGGCCGCTGAAATCGGAGGTGACCAGGTCAACGGGAACGGGGGCGGTGCTGCCGTCCTCCTGCTGGATCCGGCGTACGTCTGACGCGACCCTATCGTGAAGTGCCTGATTGCTGGGGCCGTAGTTGCTGCCGGCGGAGTTCTCCGCCGCGTAGGGCTTGGCCGCCAATGAGGCCGGGTCGACCGTAGACGAGATCCGGCCGTGGAAGTACTTGGGATCGGTGAACTGCTGTCCGATCAGGGTGGACCCAATGACCTGGCCGTTCTGGATGACGAGGCTGCCGTTGGCCTGGTTGCTGAACAGCGCCTGGGCGATCCCCGTTACAACGAACGGGTAGATGAGGCCGGTCAAGGCGGCCAGTACGATGGTCAGCCGCAGCGAGATCAGGAGTTCTTTGGGAATTGATTTGAGCATTTCTTCTTTACCTGGTTACGCGAGGTGCAGGCCGGTGAGGGCCAAGTCGATGAGCTTGATGCCGGCGAAGGGGGCGATGATCCCGCCCACCCCATAAATGAGGAGGTTGCGGCTCAGAAGCGCCGCCGCGCCGATCGCCCGGTACTTGACGCCGCGGAGAGCCAGGGGGATCAGGATGACGATGATGACGGCGTTGAAGATGACCGCGCTGAGCACAGCGCTGGACGAACTGTGCAGCCTCATGATGTTGAGCGCGCCCAGGCTGGAGGTGGTGGCGAAGCCAAGGAAGATGGCCGGAATGATGGCGAAATACTTGGCCACGTCGTTGGCAATGCTGAAGGTGGTCAGAGCACCCCTGGTGATCAGCATCTGCTTGCCTGCCTCAACAATCTCGATCAGCTTGGTGGGATCGCTGTCCAGATCGATCAGGTTGCCGGCCTCCTTTGCCGCCTGGGTGCCACTGTTCATAGCCACAGCGACATCGGCCTGAGCCAAAGCGGGAGCGTCGTTGGTGCCGTCGCCTGTCATCGCGACCATACGCCCGGAATCCTGCTCCGACTTGATCAGATCGAGCTTGTCCTCAGGCGTTGCCTGGGCGAGAAAATCGTCCACGCCGGCCTCCTTGGCGATCGCGGCCGCTGTGAGCGGGTTGTCACCGGTGATCATCACCGTGCGCAGACCCATGCGCCGCAATTGGGCGAAACGCTCGGCGATGTGGGGCTTGACGATGTCCTTGAGGTGAATGGTGCCGAGCACCCGGGCTGAGTCGGCAACCACCAATGGAGTTCCGCCCGCCCTGGCGATCAGCTCAACGCTCTCTCGGACCTCGGCCGGCAACTGGCCCTTGGCACCAGTGCACCACACCGCCACGCTGTCCGACGCGCCCTTGCGGATGCTCGTCCCCTTGTAGTCGACCCCGCTCATTCGTGTGTTGGCTGAGAATGGAACGAAGGTCATGTCGATGGGCTGGGTGGCCGGTCCGCCAAAGCGACCGGCCAGGGTGACTATGGAGCGGCCTTCAGGAGTTTCATCGGCGAGGCTGGCCAATGCCGCGGCCCTGACCAGCTCTTCCATCTGCACCCCCCCAGCAGGGACGAATTCCGCCGCCTGACGGTTGCCGAATGTAATTGTCCCGGTCTTGTCGAGGAGTAGTGTGTCGACGTCGCCAGCCGCCTCGACCGCCCGCCCGGAAAGGGCGACGACGTTGCGCTGCAGAAGCCGGTCGATACCGGCGATCCCGATCGCCGAGAGCAGGGCCCCGATCGTAGTCGGAATCAAGCAGACCAGGAGTGAGATCAACACCGTCACGCTGACGGAGGTGCCAGCGTAAATCGCAAAGGGCTGCAGGGTGACCGTTGCGATCAAAAAGATGATGGTCAGAGCGGCCAAGAGGATGTTAAGAGCAATCTCATTGGGAGTCTTCCGCCGCGAGGCGCTCTCGACCAGCCCGATCATTCGATCAAGGAAAGTCTCGCCGGGGTTGGCCTGGATCTCGATCACGACCCGGTCAGAGAGCACACGGGTGCCACCCGTGACGGCATCCCGGTCCCCCCCGGCCTCCCGGATTACGGGAGCCGACTCACCAGTGATGGCCGACTCATCGACCGAGGCAATGCCCTCGACCACCGTGCCGTCTCCGGGGATGACATCGTTGGCCTCGCAGACCACCCGGTCACCACGACGCAGGTCGGTGGCGGGAACGGCGTCCTCCCCCCCGCCCTCCAGCTGGCGGCGAGCGATGGTTTCGGAACGAGTCCGGCGCAACGCGGCTGCCTGAGCTTTCCCGCGACCCTCCGCCACGGCCTCGGCGAAGTTGGCGAAAAGCACCGTGAACCACAGCCAGAGACTGATCTGGCCCACGAACAGCTGGCTGTTTGGGCCCGCGAAGGCTGGCGCCCCCACGAAGAAGCCGCGAATGAAGATGTAGGTGGTGATCGCCGAACCTACCTCGACCACAAACATGACCGGGTTACGCGCCTGCCAGCGCGGGTCGAGCTTCTTGAAGCTCGCCCAGACAGCTGGAACCAGGATGGCGGGATCGAGCAGACTGCTCCTCCTCCCCTGCCGAAGGTGGGGGAGGAGCGGAGCGCCGGAGGGGGCTGCGCCGGGGTGGGAAGAAAACTGTACGGGCTGTTCAGTCATAGCTGTTCTCAAGCCTCTAGTGGGCCAACTGGCCGGCGGCAAGCTGCAGTTGTTCGAGGATGGGACCCAACGCCAAAGCTGGGAAGAAGGTGAGGGCACCGACGATCGCAATCACACCGATCAGGAGCGCGGTGAAGAGCTTGGAATCGGTTGGCAGCGTACCGGCCCCGGCGGGGACGACCTTCTTGCCCGCCAGCGACCCGGCCAGAGCGAGGATCGGGATCACTTCCAGGTAGCGGCCCAGCCACATGGCGATGCCGAGAGTGATGTTGTAGTAGTGGGTGTTGCCGCTCAGGCCTGCGAAGGCACTGCCGTTATTGCCGGTGGTCGAGGAGAACGCATAGAGGATTTCACTGAACCCGTGGGCGCCCGGGTTGAGCGGACCTCCCGCCTGCGATTTGGCCAGACTCCACACCGCCGACAAAGCGGTGAAACCCAGGATGCTGACAACGTCGATCAGGATGGCCAGAGCCGCCAGGCGGACCTCCTTGGACTCGATCTTCTTGCCCAGGTATTCCGGCGTTCGCCCGACCATCAGGCCGGCGATGAATACGGAAAGAACCGCAAACACGAGCATGAAGTAAAGGCCGGCGCCAACACCGCCGGGAGCGATCTCACCGAGCTGGATCAGCACCAGCGGCACCAACCCGCCAACCGGCGTGAAACTGTCGTGGGACGAGTCGACCGAGCCGGTGCTGGTGCCGGTGGTGGAGGCGGCGAAGAACGCCGAATAGCCAGCGCCGTTCATGACCGACTTGCCCTCCATGTTTCCCCCGGACTGAGTGCTGGTTGCGCTCTGGTTGGCGCCCGCCTGGGTGAGGGCCGGGTTGCCGATCTGCTCGGCGGCCATTGCCACCCCGATACCCGTGACCAGGATGATCGCCATCGCGACCGCGATGGCCAAGCCTTGCTTGACGTTTCCGACCCACCGGCCGAACATCACGACCAGGGCGAAGGGTAGGACCAGGAGTAGAAAGACCTCCAACTCATTGGTGAAGGCATTGGGGTTTTCAAACGGATGCGCGGAGTTGGCGTTGAAAGGGCCGCCACCGTTATTGCCGAGCTCCTTGATGGCCTCCTGGGAGGCGAAGGGGCCGACAGCGAGCAGCTGCTGAACGCCGCCGTCGAGAGTGTGGGCGATCGGATAGGCGGCCAGGGACTGGATCACACCTTGGGATGCCAGGAAGACCGCAGCCACTAAAGACATGGGAAGCAGCACATAGAGGATCGAGCGGGTGAGATCGACGTAGAAGTTCCCGACTGTGGACATCCTGCGGCTCGACATGGCGCGAACCAACGCGATGGCCAGAGCGAAACCGGTGGCAGCCGATACGAAGTTGTGAATGACCAACGCGACCATCTGCGAGAGGTAGGACATGGTCTGCTCTCCCGTGTAGTTCTGCCAATTGGTGTTGGTTGTAAAGCTGACCGCGGTGTTGAAGGCGAGGTCCGCCGGAACGCCAGGCAGGTTCATGGGGTTGAGCGGAAGATGGTCCTGGTAGCGCAGGATCAGGTAGGTGAAGATAAGGCTCACAAACTGGACCGCGAGCATGGCGACCAGGAAACCCTTCCAGGTCTGCTCCGTGGCT
>DASZFH010000301.1:0-3847 GCA_035939985.1 Candidatus Dormiibacterota bacterium | reverse complement strand
CGACCAGCAGGGCTGTGACCAAACTTCCAATTGGGCTCATCCCCGCCAGGACCTGGGTATAGATACTCAGCACTCGCTCTCGCATGTGGTCAGGGGTTGCCGTTTGAATACGGCTGTTCGAGATGGCCAGAAAACAAATCTGGCAGTAGCCGGCCACCACCAGGAGGGCGCTTGAAATCCAGACCGAGCGGCTCAGGGTGAAGAATTCCAAGGCGAAGACCCAGATCATGGCCAGGAGCACCTGCCGCTGCCCAGTTGCCTGGGCGCCGGAGATCGAAAGGTGGATGGTTCCGATCAATGAACCGAGCCCGAGCATCGCCACCAAGAGTCCGAATCCGAACGCTCCGGTGCGCAAAACGTTGTCGGAGAAGAGAGGCAACAGCACCAGACGGTTGGTGGCAAAGAGGGAAAAGGCAGCGACACAGACCAGGAGCAATGTCACATGCGAATCTCGAAGCAGCAACCAACCGCCGTGCAGATCGTCGTCGCTGGCCTCACGATAGCGCCGCTTTATGGTCAGCGCTGGGAGGTTCCGCATCAGCCAGAGCGCAAGCATGGCGATCAAATAGCTGACCGCGTTGGCCAGAAAACAGGCGGCCACCCCGAAGTCGGCGATTAGAAATCCGGCCGCCAACGGCCCGATGACGGCGGCGGCGTTGAAGACCGATGAGTTGAGGGAGATCGCGTTGACGAGGTCTTCGCGGCCGACCATTTCGACCAGGAAGCTTTGCCGGGCGGGAATGTCGAAGACGTTGACCACGCCCACGATCAGGGCCGCCAGGGCAACCATCCAGACCTGAGCCAGACCAGCCTGGGCGACCAGGAAAAGGGCTATGGCCGGAACCATGAAGCTCCCCTGCGTGAGCAGCAACACCTTGCGCTTGGAAGTCCGTTCCACGGCCCTCGCGCCCGGGCGGGAGGCGACCAGCATCGGAACGAATTGGATGGCAACGACCAACCCCACCGCCAATGGGTTATGGGTCAACCGCAGTACCAGCCAGCTCTGGGCTAGGCTCTGCATCCAGGTCCCGATGGTGGAAATCGCCTGCCCGGAAACGAAGAAGCGATAGTTGTCGTGCCGTAATGCGCCGAGCCGGCGGCTTGCAGGACGTGCAGCGAGTTGAAGTTGGGCAGACACAGCGTTCACAAGATCCTAGTTCAGCCCGCTGAAAATCGCTCGCGCGAGCACGTAAACCCGGGCTGGGTTGACTCCTAGCGAAAAGGCAGCAGTTCCAATTGTTCGCCACGGTCGGCGATGGTCTGCTCCAGGCTGTCGATCAGGGGGTGCAGTGGTGAGAGGGTCAGCTTTCGACCGGGGAGCGCCCGGCGCAATCGGCGGCACGCGGTATGCAGCCGGACCAACCCCGAGGCTTCATCCACAGCCAGATGCCGGGCGGCGTCCTGGAAGTAGCGGGCAAGGTCGCCTTCCTCAGTCTGCGATAGACCCTGGGCCAGTTGCACGGCCAGACTCAGAGCACGCTGAGTAGTTGGATGCATTGGGCCCAGGCTCATCTCCAGATTGGCCGCCGGCGGGGTCCGGATAATCTGGACAAGCTGCCTCAATCCCTCGCCAACCGCTCTCCAGGCGATGCGGGCATGTGGGCCGGCGATGATCAACAGCCCGGCGAGGATGCCTCCCACCGCGACCAGGCCGATAACCCAATCAAATAGCACTCAGCTCTCCCGGCGTGGTGCTCGTGGTGCTCGTTTGGGTACGTCCATCACTTTCGATGAGGGCTTCCCCAACAATCTCCGAATTTTTCGGGTGCCTGCTCCACCAAATCTCTCGCCAACTTTTCAACATGCTCCTCGTTATGGCCCGCCTCGGGCTCATTGATAGTAGGCCGATTTGAAGACGATCCACCCGGGAACGGGACAGCCGGTTGAGGTGTGGGCATGTGTGCAATGGATCCCGGCGTGAGGGCCTGGATCGATGTAGAGCTGGCCGTGGACGGTGAGCGCGTCACCCATGTGGGCGGGAACCCACTGCGACAAGCCGACATTATGGTCGACCTCGACTCGGTCGCCGGTTGAGATCAGGACGGTCAGATGTTCGTGATCGCCAACTGGTTGCGGGTCGGCAACCAAGGTCCCGGCGATGGTCACCTCTGTGCCTGACTGATTGTTCTGGACGGCTTGGTGGAAGGCGAGGTTATCTGGAGTTGGGATTTCGCCGCAGGCGACCGCAAACCACAGGGTGATCGCCAGCCCAATTCCCGAGCGGCTGAGAACAGCGACCAGAGATTGGTCCCTTAACCGGCGGCCTCGATGGCCGCGGAGAGCGAAAACCGATCTTCATACAGAGCTTTACCAAGAATGACACCGGCGGCTCGGGAAGCGGAGACTGCCTGGACGTCATCAAGGGTGCCGATGCCGCCCGAATAGATCAGGGGAAGCGTGGTCAGGTCCGCGACGCGATCCAGGCTGACCAGATCGGGCCCTTCCAAGGTCCCGTCCCGATCGATACTGGTGACCACGATCCCGGCCAGCGAGATCGGTTCCCAACGGCCTATTAGGTCAGCCAAGGGAATCTCTTCGTCGGCCGTCCAACCGGTCACCGACGGCCTGCCGGCGCGCAGATCGAGGGCGGCGAGAATCTGACCGGGGTGACCTTGGGCGCATTCGGCCAACAGGTCTGGCCGTCTAACCGCCGTGGTTCCCATCACGACCCATCGCGTTCCGATCTCCAACCAGCTTTCGACGTCGGCCAGGGTCCGGATGCCGCCGGCAACTTGGACCGCAAGGGCAAGCGTGGAAACGATTTGACGAACCAGTTCGCGGTTGTTCCCCGTGCCCCGGGCCGCGTCCAGATCGACGACATGGATGCGCTGTGCTCCGGCCTGCGCATGGCGTTTGGCAACTTCGACAGGGTCCTCGCTATAGACGGTGACCTGGTTGAAGTCTCCCTTCAGCAGGCGCACGCAGCGGCCCTCGCTGAGGTCGATGGCGGGAATGACCTCGGTCAGCGTCTACCTGTAGTTGGTGAATTGGAGGGGGACGGGAATCGACTCATCGTCGCGTAACAGCGTGATCGCGGCCTGGAGCACATCCTTTTCCTTGCTCGTGACCCGGAGCTGATCGCCCTGGATCCGGACCTGGATCTTGGAACTGACGGTCTTGAGTTTTTTCTGCAGGTCCTTGGCCAGTTCATCGGAAATCCCGGCATTGAGTTTGACCTCGATTTGGCCGCGCCCCTTGCCGATAGTCTTCGGGTCGTCGGGTTGAAAAAGCTTGGTGGAGAGATTGCGCCGAGCGGCCTTTTCAATCAGCACCTGGTAGACGGCGCGAGCTCGGTCCTCTGTGGAGGCTTCAATCACTACAGTCTTGTCCTTAAGCTCGACGCTTGGGTCGGTGCCCTTGAAGTCGAAGCGAGTCTGGACCTCGCGGCGAGCCTGGTCGAGGGCGTTCTGCAGTTCGGCCCCCTCGTATTCCGAAACCACGTCGAAGGAGAATTCGGTCGCCATCAGGCTTGGGCCTCAGCCAAACGCTTTCTGGAGTCCCTGCACCACCACCGCCACCATCAGGCCGGCCGCGACCAAGGATGCGCCACCCATCAGCACCAGAATTCCGATGGTGCCCGAATCGGCCGGCTCCAAGGTTTTGGGGTTGCTCTGAGGCTCTGCCAAGTGGAGATCGTCCAGCCCGGCCACCATGGCCAGGTCCTGAAGCAAATCGAGCGTCTCGCGGCCCCCGGGCGGGAGGGCCTGCAGGCGGAGATGGCGGACCGCCTGACGAAGATTGTCACGGGTGTTGCCGAGTTCGGCCACAACCATGTCCAGCGTGCGGGATGCGGCCGGGGTCGGACGCTCGCGCCGCAGGTCGGCGATGACGTCGTACAGAGTCACCT